>WTGR01000909.1 GCA_011523485.1 Acidobacteriota bacterium | reverse complement strand
ACCTTCGAATACGGGATCCAAAGTCCCGCGCCTTACCGCTTGGCCACGCCCCATCAGGTAGCAGCCCGCGGCGCTCGCCGCACGCGCCGCCGCGCGGGCGGACGCACGGAGACGTCCGGCGCGCAGTGCGCGAACGGGGAGTTTAGTCGATGCGGGCGACGGCGGCAAGACGCGCGCAGGCGACGGCGTCGACGGTGCGGGTCAACAGCACCCCGCCGGGCGCGGCGCCGGGCGCGCGCAGCGCACGACGGGCTTCCAGCGCCCGCGCGCGCGACGCGAAGAGGCCGAAGACCACCGAGCCGCTGCCGGTCAACGCGGCCCGCAGGGCCCCCGCGGCGCGCAGACGGCCGGCCAGCGCGCCGATCTCCGCATGCCGCCTCGCGACCGGCGCCTCCAGGTCGTTGCGCAGCCGCCCGAGATCGCGGCGCCAGCCCCGCGGCGCCCCGGCCCTCCCGCGCGCGCCGGCGGCGGCGTCGGGCGCGTCCAGGTCCCACCAGCGGTAGGCGTCGGCCGTCGAGACGCCGAATCCGGGCGCGGCCAGCACCACCCAGTAACCCGCCGCCGGCCGCAGCCGGCGCAGCCGCTCGCCCCGGCCCGTCGCCAGCACCGTGCCGCCGCGCAGGAAGAACGGCACGTCCGATCCGACGTCCGCGGCGACTTTCTCCAGCCACCGCGCGCTCGCCGACGGCGCCCACCACAGCCGCAAGGCCCGCAGCGCGGACGCCGCGTCGCTGCTCGCGCCGCCGAGTCCCGCCGCGGCCGGAACGCGCTTGCGGATCGACACGCCGACGCCGTCCGGGTCTCCCCCCGCCCCACGGCGCGCCAGAGCGCCGCCGCCGCGGTCCAGACCAGATTGCCCCGATCCGCGGGCACCCAGGGCGCGGCGGAGCGGACCGTCAACGGACCGCGCCGCGGGGCGATCGAAAGGGTGTCGTGCAGCGCGATCGACTGCAGAATCGTCGACACCTCGTGGTAGCCGTCCGGGCGGCGCCGCAGCACCCGCAGGTCGAGATTGATCTTCGCCGGCGCGCGAACCCGCAGGCGGCGGGGCGAACGGCGGCCGGTCACGGCCTGGCCGCCGCGTCTCCGGCCGGCGGCGACGCCTGTTCCAGAGGCGACCCGCCGCGCAGGCCGGCCAGCGAGACCGGCGTGTAGCCCGCCGGCACATCGACCTCGAACACGGCCGGATGCAGGGTGATGTTCATGCTCACCCGCGACAGCGTCCCGCTCAGGTCGGCGCCGCCGCGCGGGCCGTCCACCCGGATCCGGAGCCGCCGCGGCAGGCCGCGGACGTGCTCCGAGTACTCGACCGTCAGATCGCCCCGCCGACCCGCGGCGACCACCTGCTCTCCCTCCGCGCCGCGCACGTACGCCGCCGCCCCGCCCTCCAGCTCCACCGTCACCGACCCGTCGGGATGGCGCCGGGCGGCGGCGGCGACCGGGTCCGGCGCAAGGCACCCGGTCAGCAGCGCCTGCACGTCCGCGGGAGCCAGGGCCAGGCCGGCCAGCGCGTGCAGCACCTCCGCCGGCCGGGCGTCGCGCACCACCTGCGCGTCGCGCGGCAACAGCAGCGTCGCGCTGTCGTCGCGCGCGACGAAGACGAACAGGGGCGCACCGAACGGCGCGAGCGCCTCGATGCGCAGCGCGCCGGAACGCTCTGCCGCCGCCCGCATGCGGGTGCGCCGCAGGGTGGTGTCGCCCGACCGGCCGCCGAGCACGAGCAGGAATTCCATCGTGCGGACGCCGCGGCAGGGCGCCGCGACCCGTTCCCAGAAGGCGGTGTGGTCGGGCAGGGGCACGCCGCCGCCGTTCGGCAGCTCGATGCCGCGGCGCGACGACGCGCAGGCCGCCGCGAGCAGCGCGACGGCGAGCACGGGGATTCGGAAACGCCGGAGTCCGGCGGGCGCGCGAGCCGGCACGGGTCGTTCGCGGTGGAGGCTACCGATCGAGGCGGCGTTGCGCGTCCCTGATCTTGCGCTCGATCGCCGCGGGATCGATCTCCTCGCCGTCGCCGTCGAGCGCCCTCCGCCAGGCGTCGATGGCCTCGTCGTACTGCTCGAGCCGGTGGAGCAGATCGCCGAGGTGATCCTGAACCACGGAGTTGCGCTGCAACTGATCGCCGGCGGCGCGCAGCGGGGGCTCGGCCAGATCGAGCCGATCGAGCTTGAAGTACGCCCATCCCAGGCTGTCGAGATAGGAGCCGTTGTGCGGATCCCGCTCGACCGCGCGGGCGATGAGGGCCACCGACTCGTCCAGGCGCTCGCCCCGGTCGGCGAGCATGTAGCCCAGGTAGTTCAGCGCCTGCGCGTGCTCCGGATCCCGATCGAGCACCCGCCGGAACGCGCGCTCGGCGTCGGCGAACCGGTCGCTCTGCTCGAGTACGGCGCCGAGCAGGAACAGGATCGACGTCTCCGCCGGGAACTGCTGCTGCGCCGACTCGAGCACCAGAACGGCTTCGCGCAGCCGGTCGTGCTCGCTGTAGAAGGACGCCAGGGCCAGGTGCGCGCGCGGCACGTCCCGGTTGTCCGCGAGAATGTCCAGCAGCAGATCCTCGCCCTGCTCCATGTCGCCGCGCCGGCCGTACAGGTCGGCCTCGATGATGGCCAGCGTCAGGTTGCGGGGGCTCGCGCCGCGCGCCCGCGCCAGCAGCCGGGCCGCGTCGTCGTGGCGGTCCCCGTCGACGTAGGCCTGCGCCAGCCGCGCCTGGAAGCCCGGACTGGTGGGCATCAGCGAGACCGCGTCCTCGTACACCCGCGTCGCGCCCGCGGGATCCTCGAGCCACTGGTACGCGCGCCCGAGCTGGTCCAGCATCTCGACCAGCAGCCGATTCGGGCGCATCGTGCGCGCCCGCTCCAGCACCGGCGCCAGCGTCTCGACGACGCGCCGGTACTCGTGCCGGCGCTCGAACACCTGCGACAGCACGTAGGGTCCCCGCAGTCCGTCCGGCTCCAGCTCGATCAGCCGGCGGGCCGCCGACTCCGCCGCGTCGAAGTTGTTGAGGGCGATCTCCACCTCGGCCAGCATGTGGAAGCTGGCCGTGTCGCGGGGGCGCATCTCGAGGATGCCGCCGAGCACGTCGCGGGCGCGCACGGGCTCGTCGCCCTCCAGCAGCGCCGCGGCCAGGCGGCGGCGGACCCCGGCGCTGCGCGGATTCAGGGCCACCGCGCCCCGGTAGGCCTCGGCCGCGTCGCGCCAGCGGCGGGCCTGCTCGTACAGCTCGCCGAGACGCGCCAGCATCCGGTACGTGGGCCGGGTGCTGCCCACCGCCTCTTCCAGCGTGCTGAGCGCCTCGTCGTGACGGCCCGCCTGCTGGTAGGCCTCGGCCAGCAGCACGCTCGCCGGCGCGTAGGCGAGCTGATCCTTGGACAGGTCCTCGAGCAACCCGATCGCCTCGTCCGTCGCGGTCGCCCGCAGATAGAAGCGGGCCAGCGTCAGCTCGACCTGCAGGTCCGGCACCACCGACCCGCGCGCCTGCTCCAGGTGCTCGACGGCCCGGTCGACGTCCTCGCGCGTGCCCTCGCGCAGGGAGGCCGCCGCGGCGTAGGCCAGCCCCAGCACGCGGTGGGCCGAGCGGTTGTCGGGCTCGCGGGCCAGCGCCTGTTCGGCGGCGTCCACGGCGTCCTCGGCGCGGCCGGCCCGGGCGTGCAGCGCGGCCAGTTCGGCAAGCGGCTCGCCGGCCGCCGGATCCAGCCGGGCGGCCTCCCGGAACGCCCGGATGGCGCCCTCGGTATCGTCCAGCCCCTCCAGGTGCCGGCCGATCATGAAACGGGAGTACGCCTCGGCGCGCCCCGGCGAGTCCGATTCCGCGGGCGCCTGCGCGGCGGCAGGCCCGGCGATCACCGTGACGAGCACCGGAAACGCGACAGCCAGGGAGACAACGCGGGCCGCATAACACATGCCCGCGATTCTTCCACAGGTCGGGGCTGGCGACAAGACCGGTATTTCATGCGCGGTCCCCGCAGCGGCGCGGCGCCGGCGTTCTGCTATAGTGAGAACTCGATCATGGGCATCGATCCGGAACTGCTCGAGATTCTCGCCTGCCCCGCCTGCAAGACGCCGGTCACGCTGGTCAACGACGGCGCGGGGCTCAAGTGCGGCAGGTGCCGCCGGGTCTTCCCGATCAAGGACGATATCCCGGTGATGCTGATCGACGAAGCCACCGTCGAGCCGTGATCGCCGCTCTCCGGCACGCCGTCATGCCGTTGCGCATTCCCGCCGCGTCGAGGCTGGACACCATCGGCTGGCCCGTGCTGCTGCTCTTCGTCTTCGCCCTGCCGTTGTCGATCGCGGTCTCGCAGATCCTGTTGACGGTGCTCGTCGGCGTCTGGCTGGCCGCCCGCGCGCCGGACGCCGAGCGCGGCCGGACGCCCGCGTTCTTCACGCCGCTGCTGGCCTATGCCGCGTGGACGCTCGCCGTCAGCGTGCCGTTCTCGCTCGCCCCGGTGACCAGCCTCGTCGAGTCGCGGGAGGTGCTGCTGTTCCTGGTGGCGCCGATCGTGCTCGCCCTCGCCCGCGGCGAGCGCGCCCGGACGGTCGTCACCGTGGCCCTGGCGGCCGGCGCGGTCGGCGCGGTCGCCGGCATCGTGCAGTACGGCATCCTGCAGTACGACAACCTCGGACAGCGGCCCAGCGGATCCATGGGGCACTACATGACCTACGCCGGGCTCCTGATGCTGATGCTCTGCGCCGCCCTGTCCCGGCTGCTCTTCGACGCCCGCGACCGCGCCGGCGCCCTCGTCGTCCTGCCGGCGCTGTCGGTCGCCCTCGTCGTCACCCTGACCCGCAGCGCGTGGATCGGCGCCGCCGCCGCGGCCGGCCTGCTGCTCGTGCTGCGGGACCGCCGCCTGCTCGCGCTGGCCCCGGTGGCCGCCGTCGTCTTCCTGGCCGTCGCGCCGCCGCAGGTGACCGACCGCCTCTACAGCACGTTCGACCTCCGGGACCCGACCAATCGGGACCGGCTGGCCATGCTGACGGTCGGGGCCGGGATGATCGGCGACCATCCCCTGACCGGCATCGGCCCCGGGCTGGTCGAGGAGGTCTACGCCGACTACCGCCCGGCGAACGCGGTCAACGCGACGAACCCCCACCTGCACAACGTCCCGCTGCAGATCGCGGCCGAGCGGGGGCTGCCCGCGCTGGCCCTGTGGGTGTGGTTCGTCGCCGCGGCGGCGCGCGATCTCGTCCGCCGGCTGCGGGATCCCCCATCCCGCACCCTGGCCGCGGGCGCACTCGCGGCGTTGGCCGCCATGCTCGCGGCCGGGCTGTTCGAGTACAACTTCGGCGATTCCGAGTTCCTGATGCTGCTGCTGGTCCTCGTCACCCTGCCGGCGGCGGCGCGCTCGTGAGGCTTCCGGCGCTGGGGCTGGCGCTGCTTCTCGGCCACGCGGGAGCCGCGCAGGCAGAACCTGCGGCGCAGGCAGAATCCGCCGCGCAGGCGAATCTCGCGGCGCAGGCCGACGATCCGGCGCCCCGGGTGGTCACCGGCGTCGTGCTCGACGGCGCCGGCAACGCCCCGATCGCCGCCGCCACCGTCGCCGGCGGGGCCGCAACCGTAACGACGGACGCGGACGGCCGCTTCTCGGTGACGCTCGCCCCGGAGGACGCCGAGTTGCGGGTGGCGGCCGACGGCTACCTGGAGACCACCGTCTCCCTCGAGCCCGCCGTCGCCGGCGCGGCGCTGGAGATCCTGCTGTTCCGCAACACCTTCGCCGAGACCGTGCAGGTCGTGTCCGCGCCCGCCGCCGTTCCGGAGCGGGCCGCCGCCACCCCCATTGCGGCCGAGGAAGTGTTCGAGGTCGCCGGGGCCTTCGACAACATCTTCCGCACCCTGGACACGCTGCCGGGCGTGGCGTCGACCGGCGACTTCGGCAGCCGGCTGGCCGTGCGCGGCGGCACGCCGGACCAGAACCTCACGGTGATGGACGGGGTGGAGATCCACAACCCCTACCGGCTGTTCGGCCTCGTCAGCGCGTTCAATCCCGAGACCGTCGAGCGCTTCGAGCTGACCGCGGGCGGCTTCGGGGCGGCGTACGGCGACCGGCTCTCGTCGCTGCTGAGCGTCGACAACCGGGTCGGAGAAAGCGACTTCTCGGGCTCCACGGCGGCCGGCGTCACCGACGCCAACGTGGTGCTCGAGGGCGGCGCCCCCGGCGGCGGATCGTGGCTGCTGAGCGGGCGGCGCACCTACTACGATCTGGTCGCCGGTCTGGTCACCGACCAGAGCCTGCCCGCGTTCGCCGACGTGCAGGCCCAGGCCCACTGGACCTTCGGCCCCGGGCACCGGCTCGCGCTGTTCGGCCTCACCAGCCGCGAGAACGCCGACTTCCGGTTCGACGACGACGAGGACGAGGAGTCGCGCGACAGCGGACGACTCGTCTCCGAGGCCGGCAACGACCTCGTCTCGCTGCGCCTCGACGCGCTGCTCGGGGGCGCGGCCACGTCGCGCACCATCGTCTCCTGGTACCGCAACACCGACGTGCTCGGCGTCGACGCGACGTTCGAATCGTCGGCGCGGCGGTCGAACGCGCCCGACGACGCGGTCGGGGCGGCGCTGACCAGCGTGGTCTTCGACCGCGACCTGTCCGTGCGCGACCTCTCGGTGCGCCAGGAGCTCGCGTTTCCGCTCTCGCCCGCCCACACCCTCGACACCGGGGTCGAGCTGCACCGGCTCGCGTCCGGCGCCGGACTCTCCATCACCGGCGACCGGAACGAGACCGCCGCCAACCCCTCCAGCGTGCGGGGCGGAACCGGACTCCCCGACAGCCTCGACTCGTCGCTCGGCGGCACGCGGGGCGGCGCCTGGATCCAGGACCGCTACACGATCACGCCGCGGCTGTCGGTCGAGCCGGGCCTGCGCCTCGACTGGAGCACCGTCAACGGCGACGCGGTCCTGTCGCCCCGCTTCGCGGCCACGGTGGCGCTCGGCGGGGCGAGCCGCCTGCGGGTCGCCGGCGGCCTCTACACCCAGAGCCCCGGCTACGAGAAGCTCATCCAGTCGGACTATTTCTTCGACCTCTCGCCCGCCGTCGTGACCGGACTGCGCCACGAGCGGGCGACGCACCTGGTCACCGGCTTCGAGAAGGACCTGGGCGCCGACACGCTGTTCCGCGTGGAGGGCTACTACAAGACCTTCGACGGCCTCATCGTCGGCGGCCTCGAATCGGAGGCCGAGCGGCGCGCCCGCGTCGCGCGCTACGACTTCCCCGCCGCGCTGCAGGCCAGCGTCCCGGCGGCGGCCAGGATCACCAGCACGCCGGTGAACGGCGGCGGCGGCCGGGCCTGGGGCGCCGACGTCTACCTGGTCCGCAGCGACCCGGCGGCCCGGCTGGCCGGCTGGCTCTCCTACGCCTGGGGCCGCGCCGACCGCGACACCTACGGCCTGCGCTACCCGTTCGAGTACGACCGCACGCACGCCTTCAACGCCGTCGGCCGCTACCGGCTGGGCGACCGCTGGAGCATCGCCGCGACCGCGCAACTCGCCACCGGCTTCCCCTACACCCCCGCGGTCGGCGTCCGCGTGGCGGGCGAGGAGGATGCGCGCGGCCGCCTCGTCCCGGCCCGCGACGCCGCCGGCGCGCTGGTCTACACCGTCGACCTCGGCGGCCTCGACGCCCTGCAGCGGGGGCGCCTGCCCCACTACGCCCGCGTCGACCTGCGCATCGCCCACCAGCCGGGCGGGCCGTCCGGCCGCTGGTCGTGGTACGTCGAGGTGATCAACCTGCTGAACCGCGACAACCCGGTGGAGTTCGAGACCGAGCTGGCCCACGACCCGGACCGCGGCGTGCCGCGCATCGTGGAGAGCCCGAGCGCAGGATTCCCGATCATCCCCTCGTTCGGCGTGCGCATCCGGTTCTAGAACCGCCGCCGGTCACGATCAACGCCCGTGCCGGGGCCAGAGTCGCTCCAGTTCCACCGCCGAATCGTCCGCTATACTGCAAGAAATGCGGCGTCGACGGGCCGATGGATCCGCAACCGCCGCAACGGTTGCCGCCGGGGCCCCTCCAACCACGGGACGATTCGCCGGCACGCGCCTTGCTTCCGTGTTGCGGATATGATGACTGTCGATCCAGCCGTACTCGGGGGCGCCGTCGCCGGCCTGGTGACGCTCCAGTTGACCTCGCTGGGGATCCTGGTGGCGGTGCTCCGCTTCTTCTATCGTCGTCTCGACCGCCGCTTCGCCGAGGTCAGGACCGATATCGACCGCCGCTTCGCCGAGGTCGATCGCCGCTTCACCGAGACCGCCGCCCATGCCGATCGCCGTTTCACCGAGATTGGCGCGGACCTCGACCGCCGCTTCGCCGAGGTCAGGACCGATACCGACCGCCGCTTCGCCGAGGTCGATCGCCGCTTCGCCGAGGCGCTGGCCGCCATGCAGGCCGGCTTCGCGGAGGCCCGGAACGACCGTCAGCGGCTCGAGGAGAAGCTGGACGAACACGGCAAGGATGTCGCCCGCCTGCAAGGGATCGTGGAACGGACGTACGAACCGCACCGCTTCACCGTGAGCATGCCGGCCAAGCCTCCGGCGGAGGCGCAAGTCGCCCCGGGCGCGCCGGACGAGCCGCCCGCCGACCCGGCGGCAGTCGGGAGCCGGTGAGCCGAGGTACGGCCGGGGCGCCACCGCCTCCCGCTATATCCGCATCCTCTTGAACAGCCGTTCCGGCACCAGGCGGATGGCGAGCATGATCGCCCGCCACACCCGGCGGACGTAGACGACCTCCCTGCGGCGCCGCATGGCTTCGACCACCGCGCCGGCGACTTCCTCCGGCGTCGCGGTCAGCAGCGGCGGCAGTGCCATGCCCTCCGTCATCCGCGTGCGCACGAAGCCCGGCTTGACGGTCGTGACGTGAACGCCTGATGACGCGAGCCGGTTGCGCAGGCCGGACAGGAACGCGGTGAATCCCGCCTTGGCCGAGCCGTAGACGTAGTTGGCGGCGCGGCCGCGGTCGCCGGCGACGGAGCTGACGCCCGCCAGGACGCCGCTGCCCCGCGCCTCGAACCGTGCCGCCAGGGCGCCCATCAACAACGCCGGTCCGACGTAGTTGGTCCACATCACGCGCTGCGCGGCGGCACCGTCGCGCTCGCTCGCCTGCTGATCGCCGAGCAGGCCCACCACGCAGACGGCCGCGTCCGGGCACGGATCGAGCGCTTCGGCCAGCGCGGCGCCGCCGTCCGCGGCCAGCACGTCGCACACGTGCTCGGTCACCGCGACGCCGGTGCGCACCCGGATGTCGTCGGCCTCCGCCTTCAGCCGCACCGGGTCCCGCCCGGCGAGCTGCAGGTCGCAACCCTCGCGGGCCAGTCCGAGCGCGATCGCGCGGCCGATGTCGGAGGTCGCGCCGATTACCAGAGCCAGACCGATATCGTCTTTCGTGGGCATGGCTATCGCCGTTCCGGCCCTTCACAGCGCCAAGCGCCGGGAGAGCTCCGACGCGAACTTCCGGGGTGCGCCCCACGCGTTCCGTACCGCCTCGAAGGCGGCATGTTGCGGATACCCCTCGCGCATCCGTTCCGGCCGGCAGCAGGCGTCCTTCGCGAAGTAGATGCGCCCGCCGTGCGCGTGGGTAATCCCGTCCAGGGCGTCGACCAGGGCCAGCGTTCCCCGGCGCAGCGGCAGGTCGAGCGCCAGCGTGTAGCCTTCGGTTGGAAACGACATCAGGCCCTCGCCGGCGGGGCCGAATCGCTTGAGGACGGCGAGGAACGAACCCTGTCCGGCCGCGGACACGCAACCGAGGAGCGCAGAGAGACCGGCGGCGCTCTCGCCGGCGGGCAGCACGCACTGGTACTGGACGAAGCCGCGCCGGCCGTACAGCCGGTTCCACCCGTCGATCCGATCCAGCGGAAAGAAGAAGGGATCGAAATGCACCGGCCGCGGGCCGGCGCGCGCGCGTCCCCGCCGGTGGTACAGGCCGTTGAAAAGGCCTACCGACCAGCGGTTGAGCAGCAGCGGCGGGGCATCGACGGGCACGCGGATCCTGCCCTCGGGGGCCGGCCGCAACGGCCGCGACGCCAGGGCGGCGGGCAGCGCACGGCGGTGCATCGGCGCCCCCCGCAGGACCAGCGATCGGCCCAGCCGCCGGCCGCGCGCCAAGCAGTCGATCCAGGCCACGCTGTACGGCCAGCCGTGCGACGCCTCGAAGACCGCCATCGCCGCGTCGAGATCCGCCGCCGCCACGGTCTCGGCCAGCACGAAGGACGTCTCGATCCGTTGCATCCGGAAGCTCGCGGACAGGATCACGCCGGTCAGCCCCATGCCGCCGAGCGTGGCCCGGAACAGGTCGGCGTCCCGCATCCGGCTGCACGCGCGGACACCGCCGTCCGCCGTCGCCAGCGTCAGCGCCTCCACGTGGGCTCCGAACGTCCCGTCGCGGTGGTGGTTCTTCCCGTGCACGTCGGCCGCGATCATGCCGCCGACGGTGACGAACTTCGTCCCCGGCACGACCGGCGGAAACCAGCCCCGCGGCACGAACGTCCGCAGGATGTCGTCCAGACCGACGCCCGCCTCGCAGGTCAGCACGCCCGTGTCGGCGTCGAACGCCTGCATCCGTCCCAGCCCCAGCGTCGAGAGCGTCAGGTCGCGGTTGAGCGCCGCGTCCGCGTAGGACCGCCCCTGCCCGCGCGCGATCAACGTGCCGCGGCGGGCCAGCACGCCGCCCAGGTCTTCGGGTCCGCGCAGCGCCGCCGTGCCGCAGTCGACGACCGGATACCGCCCCCACCCGGAGATCTTCACGCCGCCGACTCCCCGACCGTCCGGCCCGAGCATCCCCGCCCGAGCTGAGCCTCTCCCATCACAGCACGGCCGCGCCGACCGCCGCGGCGCCGGCGCCCAGGACGGTCAGCCAAGTCACCCGGTCGCCGACGGCAAACAGGACCGGGTCGTCGCCGAGCGCTCCGCGGTCGGCCAGCAGCGTCATCCGCCCGAGCCAGGTGACGAGCAATGGCCCCACAAGCCACAACACTTCCGGCCGGCCGTAGAGGGCGCGCACCTCGGGACTCTGCATGTACAGCGCCAGAACGACGACCGACGCCATCCCGCTGGCCGCCGCGAACGCGGCGAGCACCGCGCGATCCTCCACCATGTAGGCGCGACCGGGCAGCGCCGAGCCTCCGGCCGCCCGCAGGCCGGACAGCTCGCTCTGCCGCTTGAGGATGGCCAGGGCGAGAAAGACGAAGAAGGCGAAGGCCAGGAACCACGACGACACCGGGACCAAGATGGCCGCCGCGCCCGCGAGCGTGCGAACGGTGAAGAGCAGAGCCAACACCGCCACGTCCACGAAGAGTCTCCGTTTCAGTGCCAGCGAGTAGGCGAACGTCAGCAGCACGTAGGAGGCCACGCAGACCCCCGCCGCCGCAGACAGGCCGAAGGCCGCGGCGACTCCCCCCGCCACCAGCGCCACTCCCAGGCAGCCGGCCGGCAACAGCGGCAACCTGCCCGCCGCCAGCGGCCGATGGCGTTTGCGCGGGTGCGCGCGGTCGTACGGCAGATCGAGCAGATCGTTGAGCAGATAGGCGCCCGAAGCACACGCCGAGAGCACGCCAAACAACGCCGCCGCCACCAGATACGGCTGTGGACTCGTCTCGTGCGAGGCAACCAGCGGCCCGAACGCGACCAGGTTCTTGATCCACTGGTGCGGCCGGAGGGCCAGGAGGTAGTCGAGCGCGCGTCCGCCGGACCCGGGCAACAGCCGCGCCTCGCCGTGCAGCGTTCGGACCGCCTGCAGGAGTCGGGGGGACAGCCCAACCCCGACCGCACGCCGCGCCCGGCGCCAGACCGGAAGGTCGCATCGCCGGCTGCCGACATAGTCGAACCCACCCTCGCCGAAACGCTCGACGAGAACCGCGGACCTGGCCGCGCCGACCAGCATCGTCCGCCCGTCCGTGGCAAGCCAACCGGCCGCGCCGACGGCTTCGGCAAGCGGCGCCACCAAGCGTCCGCCGGCGCCCGACGCCAGCCATATCTGCCGCCCCGCCTGCTGCGCGGCGGCGATCTCCGCGGTCACGGCCTCGTCGAGGGCCAACGTCGCCGGCGCGGGTGGAGCCAACCGGGCCAGTTTGCGTCTGACCGCGGCACCGCCGTCCACAATGGAGAGGACCGCCCGGAACAACAGGCTCAACAGCGCCCGCGGCGAGACCCTGACCAGTCGCGTCACCGCCTCGCTCAGCAGGCCGCCCCTTACAAGGGTCCCGTCTACGTCGACTACCAGGGGTATCGAAACCTCGTCCCGGGCCAGGCCCCTCATCCGACCGGTTGACCGGCCACGACCGTTCCGTACAGCCTGCCTGGGTCTGTCCTTTCCACCTATAATCCGAGCGGATCCTACCATTGCGGCCACACGATACGGTTCCGGCTCCGATCCGTAAAACGGGTTGTGCATGTCTTGGCGTGACGACTTGGCGAACAGGATTCGCTGGCGGGCTGCGGCGCCTCGGCAGCGGCGCATTCGGCTGGCGGTTCGTGGCGTTGTGCGCGATCGTCGTGAGCGTCGTCCTGACGACCAGGTGGATGCAGTCGGGGCGGCTGCAACTCGGCGGCGACGAGCCGCACTACCTGATCATGTCCGCCAGCATTGTCCGCGACGGGGACCTGGAGTTGCGCAACAACTACTGGTCGGACGCCATGACGCGCGAGATATACGGCCCCATCGACGAGCATGTCGTGCCCACGGACAATGGTTGGTCGCCGGTGCACACCCCTGGGCTCAGCGTTCTGGTGGCTGCGCCGTGGGCGTTCGGAGGCGTGCTCGCGGCGCGGCTCGCTCTGTGCGTGCTCGTGTTGTCATTGCTGGCCCTCGGCAGTTGGCGCTGGATCCGCCAGAGCCTCTCTCCCGGTGCGGCGAGGCTCGCCGTCCTGGGTGTAGTCGCCAGCGTGCCGGCGGTCTTCGGCGCCTCGCAGATCTATCCGGACCTGCCGTGCGGCGTAGCCGTCCTCGCGCTCGTCACTTGGGTGTGGAGCGCGTCGCCGCGCTCGCGGTGGGGTTGGGCCGGCTACTGGCTCATCGCCGGGCTGCTCCCCTGGCTCCATACGAAGTACCTCGCCACGTCGGTGGTGCTCGCCGTCGTCGGCGGGTGGCGGGCCTGGCGCGACGGCCGCCGCTTCGCGCTGATGCTTGCGGCGCTCTTCGCTATCGGCAGCGGATCGCTGATGTGGTGGCACCTGCAGACGTACGGCGGCGTGCTGGGTTGGCGACGTCTCGGTCACCTCGCCACCGACCCCCTTCCGGTGCTGGAGATCCTTCTGGGACTGCATCTCGACCAGGCCCAGGGCATGTTCTTCCAGCAGCCACTATTGCTGCCGGGACTGATCGGACTCGGCCACATGGCGCACCGGCGACACCCGCTGACCGTGCCATGGCTGCTCCTCTACGGCTCGCTGATCGTACCGAACGCGATGGAGTCGAACTGGTACGGAGGCGGCGGACCCGCCGGGCGTTTCGCCTGGTCGGCGATGTGGCTGTGGCTGGTTCCGCTGGGGATCTGGCTCAGGGACGAGCAGGTGACGATCGAACCATACGTTCGGCCCCTCGTCCTGACGGGACTGGCGTATCAGGTCGCGCTGGCGACACGGTGGGTTCAGACGCCCGCCGCGTTGTTTCCCTACTACTCCGAGCTGGTGTGGGAGCGAAACTCGTTGCTTCCCGTCGACCTGCGCTACTCCTTTCCGAGCTTCTATTTCTGGGACTTCGAACGTTACCTCTCGTACCTCCCCAATGTCGTCTGGGTGATGGCGGCGGCGCTTCTTCTGATCACCGGCTTCGTGTGGAGCACGCCACGGCGGAATCGCCTGGGAATCGTCTGGTCGGCGGCCGTAGCGCTGGCAGCCTTCGTCCTCCCGGTCCAGCCGACGGCCGATTCGGCATCCCGGGCGGACCGCACGCGTGCGGCGGAGATCATCCGGTCCGTGCGCAGCGACACACACCACCGATTCGAGGCCGAGCGCATGCCGCCGCGCTCGGACGCCACCACGATCGTGGACACGCAGGCCAGCGGAGGTGGCGCACGGGCCAGTCGGCCCGCGCATGAGAGCGGGTACGCCGCTTTCGGACCCTGGATTGATCTCGACCCCGGGTCCTATCGAGCGCAGGTGGCGCTTCGACTCCGAAGCGCCACGGAGGTTGCCACCGCGGCATGGTTCGACGTTCGCGCCACCGAGAACGACAACTTGGCGTCTATCGAGGTGCCGGCTGCGCGACTGACCAGCGACCGTTACGCGACCTTCAACTGTCATTCGAGACCGATGAGGTGCTGCGCCGCGTCGAGCTGCGGGTGCGAGCGCATCCGAACGCCGACGTGCTGATCGACTACGTCGACCTCGTGCCGCTCCTGCCGTAGGCTCGTCCCCCGACGCATCGCGCGGCCGTCAATGCCGGAAGTGGCGCCGGCCGGCGAGGACCATCGCCATCCCGTGCTCGTCGGCGGCGGCGATCACCTCGTCGTCGCGCTTCGAGCCGCCCGGCTGCACGACCGCGGTCGCCCCGGCCGCCGCGATCGCGTCGAGCCCGTCGCGGAAGGGGAAGAAGGCGTCCGAAGCCGCCACCGTGCCGGCAAGGCTCGTTCCGGCCTTCATCACCGCCACGTTGACCGCATCCACCCGGCTCATCTGCCCCGCCCCGACCGCGGCCAGCCGATCCGCGCGCGAGAAGATGACGGTGTTCGACTTGACGTGGGCGCAGACCCGCCACGCGAACCGCAGCGCGGCCCACTCCTCGTCCGTCGGCGGGCGTTTCGTGACCACCCGCAGCACGGCGTCGGCCGCCGCGCGGGCGCCGTCCTTCCAGGGGCCGGCGCTCTCGACCACCCGGTCGCGCTCCTGCACGAGCCACGCGCCCAGGATGGACCGCACGTCGCGACGGGCCGCGTCGCCGCCCCCGCCGAAGTCGGCCTCGACCAGGCGCAGGTTGGTCTTGCGGGCCAGGATCTCCCGCGCCGCGCCGCTCACCGCGGGGGCCACCACGCACTCGATGAACGTCTCGGCGACCACGCCGGCCGTCTCCCCGTCGAGCGGCCGGTTCAGGCCCACGATGCCGCCGAACGCGGACAGCTCGTCCACCCCCCGGGCCGTCGCGTAGGCCTCGCGCAGGGTCGCCGCGGTGGCCGCCCCGCACGGATTGGTGTGCTTGACGACCGCGGCCGCCGGCTCGTCGAACTCCAGGACCAGGCGCGCCGCCGCGTCGAGATCGAGCAGGTTGGTGAACGACAGCGCCTTGCCCTGCAGCACCCGCGCCCGGCCGAACCCCCAGGCGCCGTCCGTGTACAGCGCCGCCCGCTGATGCGGGTTCTCGCCGTAGCGCAGGTCGCGCACCTTCGGCGCCTCGACCGAGAGCCGGTCCGGCACGACGCCGGCCAGGGTGAACGGCGCGCGGGTGAATTCCGGTCCGGCGGTGTCCACGGCGTCCAGCGCCGCCGCGATGGTCGCATCGTAGGCGGCCGTGTGCGCGAACGCCTTGCGGGCCAGCTCGAAGCGCAGCGTCCGGTCGGGCCCGCCGGGGTTCCCCAGGGCGTCGGCGACGCGGCCGTAGTCGGCCGGATCCACCACCACCAGCACGTCCGCGAAGCTCTTCGCCGCGGCGCGCACCATGCCGGGACCGCCGATGTCGATCTGCTCGACCAGCTCGTCGAACGTCGCCGCCGACGCCGCCGTCCGCGCGAAGGGATAGAGGTTCACCACGACGACGTCGATCGGCGCGATCCCCTGGCCGCGGATCGCCGCCATGTCGTCCGGGCGGGCGCGGCGCGCGAGGATGCCGCCGTGGATCGCCGGGTGCAGCGTCTTGACCCGCCCGTCCATCATCTCGGGAAAGCCCGTGACGTCGGACACCGGGGTCACCGGCAACCCGGCCTCGGCCAGCGCCCGCGCCGTGCCGCCGGTGGACACCAGCTCGACGCCGCGCGCGGACAGTGCGCGGCCGAGGTCTACCAGGCCCGTCTTGTCGGAAACACTCAGCAGCGCACGCATCAGACCGCCTTCATCCTGCCCGCGGCGAGCAGGCACCAT
>WTGR01000579.1 GCA_011523485.1 Acidobacteriota bacterium | reverse complement strand
CGAGGGGCTGCGCGAGGGGCGCGCGTTCGTCTCGTCGGGTCCCCTCGTCGAGCTGACCGCGAACGCGCGCATGGCCGGCGAGACGGTCGCGCTCCCGGCCGGCGGCGGCAGCGTGGCGCTGGCCGGCCGCGTCGAGTCCATCACGCCGCTGGAACGCGTGTTCGTCGTCTGTCGGGGAGAAGAACGGGCCGACATTCCCCTGAGCGGGGACCAGCGGAGCGCGGCGTTCGAGATCGACCTGACCGTGGACCGCAGCGGCTGGTGCCACCTGCGCGCGGAAGGTCGCCCGAGCGAGCGGGCGCCGCTCGACGTCCGCTACGCACAGGCGTTCACCAATCCGATCTGGATCACCGTCGGGGAGCAGCCGGTCCGCGATGCTGCGGCGGCGGCATACGGCATGCGCTGGATCGACAAGCTCCGGGCGATGGCCGACGAATGGCCCGGCTGGCGGTCCGAGCGCGAGCGCGAGCACGTCTTCGCGCAGTTCGACGAGGCGCGGGCGATCTACGCGGGATTCGCCGCCGAGGCGCCGTAGGACCGACACGCGCCGGGCTTCGCGGCTCCTGAACCACCGGGCATGGTCCGCCGCCTCGCCGGGGCGGTCAGCCCACCCAGTCCAGCACCGGTCCGTCGTGCGTCGTGCCATAGAGCATGGTCCGCCACCTCGCCGGGGCGGTCAGGCCACCACTGCGGTCGGCACCGATGTTGCTACGATAGCCGGAACATGACCCACCTGCTCATCGCGGCACAGGCCGCGCCGCCCATCACGATCGCGTTGCCCACCGCGGTTTCGGCCGCGGCATGGGTCATCACCGCCCTGCTCGCCGGCATCGGCATTCTGTCGGGGGTCGTCGCCTACTTCCTGCGTCGTGAACTCAAGAGCAACGACGCGGCGCACCGGGAGCTCACGGGAGACATCAAGGCGGTCGAATCGGACGTCAAGAAGCTGCTGGCGGGCCAGGGCCGCATCGAAGGGGCGCTCAACGCGCTCCTGAATCAGCGCCAGGATGGCGACCGGAGGACCGCTGAACGCCAGCCGCAATGGCGATCGAGGACGCGATCGAGATCTGGCCGTTGGAGTTCTTCCTGGCCGCGCTGTGGGACAATGCCCTGTGAGTCAACCGACGCTCCCGCCTGAAGGCGCCCGATGACCAGGAAGGAGCTGCTTGCCCGCATCTCCATCGACCCCGACGTCTGCTTCGGCAAGCCCTGCATCCGAGGACACCGCATTTGGGTGTCCCTCGTCCTCGACTTGCTGTCCAGCGGCTGGACGGTCCAGCAGCTCCTCGACACGTACCCCGGTATCGAGGAAGCCGACGTCCGCGCCTGCATCGCGTACGGGGCCGAGATGCCGGACCCGGAATCACACGACTCCGCTCGTGTCGCCGCCACCGCATTCAAGACGTTCGTTCACACCCATCGAGAGGAGCAGGCCTGGTTGGACGACTGGGAAGCCGTAGATTTGGCTTCGCCGCCCACCGAAAATACCGTAAGCACCATGTACCCGATACTGGAAGTCCGCCCGGACTGGCGACCCGAGTCGGAGCCGATGGGCAGCAAGAAGAAGTTCTGGTTCCGCCCGGACGACTCCGCCCGCCGGGACTGGCTATTCAAGTATCCCCGCCGCAACACCGGCGAGCATTGGGCTGAGAAAATCGCCGCGGAAGTCGCCTCGACGCTCCGGATCCCGCATGCGAACGTCGAACTGGCGGCGTTTCGGGGCGACCGAGGGTCAGCGACCGAATCGTTCTCAAGCGGCGGTCCGGAGCTGCAACACGGTAACGCTCTGCTGGAAGCCTCAGTCTACAACTACAACCCGGAGACCTCGTTTCGTCACTCCAGTCACACGCTGGCGAACATCTGGGAGGCCATGGACCAAGAGTTCGTCGATGCCGAGGCTGCGAGGAGAGCCAAGTGTGCGATCGCCGAGTATGTAGTCCTTGACGCGGTAGTCGGCAACACCGACCGTCACCACGAGAACTGGGGCGTGCTTCGCCGGCCCGCCGGCGTCGACTCCGAGCGGATCGTCGCCCCTTCGTTCGATCACGCCTCCTCATTGGGCCGTGAACTGCCGGATACTCGCCGCGAGCTCCTGCTCGCTGAGAACCGATTGGCGGCTTACGCGGAACGAGCGCGCGGCGCGATCTACTGGACGGAAGATGGTGAATACATCAGCCCACTGGAACTGGTTCGACGAGCGGTCGATCGTCATCCGGATATCTTCGGGCCGGCGCTGGCGAAGCTCGACCACCTCGATGACGAATCCATCGTCGCCAGCGTCAGCCGCGTTCCGGACGACTGGATGAGCCCGTCGGCCCGGACGTTCGGGATCGCTCTGATGCGCTACAATCGGGGGCAATTGGAAGAGCTGGCCTAATGAATGCCCGCACCCTGTTCCTGGCATGGCAGGACAAGACGAGCCGGCGGTGGTTTCCGGTCGGAAGGCTGGATGCGGACGTCGAGCATTCGTTGTATCGCTTTCGCTACATCGGCGGGGTCAGGCGCGCTCAGGACGAGGCGCATTTCATGCCGATGTCCGAGTTTCCCGATCTGGAAAGGGATTACAAGTCGTCCTACCTCTTCCCATCGTTCAGGAACCGCGTGATGGCGCGCGGGCGGCCGGATCGCGATGACTATCTCCGTACTCTCGATCTTCCGTCCAACGCCGACCAGATCGAGATTCTGACAGTAAGTGGGGGCTATCGCGTGACGGACGCTTACGAGGTGTTTCCCAGACTCGTGAAAGGGGCCGACGGACGATTCACGTGCCGCTTCTTTCTGCATGGCTGGCGGCACGTCGCTGCCGAGAACCAGGATCGCATCGACAAGCTCGAACGAGGCGAGAAACTGTACCTGACCCTGGAGCTGACTAATCCTGTCACTGTACTGGCAGTGCAGATTCAGACCACCGACTACCGCATGCTCGGATGGGCTCCGAACTATCTCGTGTACGACTTGGCTGCAGCCGCGCAATCGCCGCGCGAGTACGAAGCCGAAGTGGTCCGAGTCAATCCTCAGCCGTCGCCGTCGCGGCAGCGCGTGTTGATTGAAATGCGCGGCCGTTGGGATGAGCACGAACCGATGACTCATTCCGATTTTCGCCCGTTGACGAACGGCCCGACGCCCGACGGTTTCAGGCGTACCGGGCGGCGTGTCGTCGTGGTGGAGTAATCGCGCTCACTCAGACCTGGCCGGACGGACGCCCGCCAGAAGGACGAGAGACCCGGTTCGACGGCGTATCATGCAGCCGTGGACAGGCACGGGCTCCCCGTCGGCATCCAGACCTTCCGCCAGATTCGAGAGGAGGGCTACTACTACGTCGACAAGACGGCCTACGCCCGCCGGCTTGCGGACGACGCCGGCAAGCACTATTTCCTGTCGCGCCCGCGGCGCTTCGGCAAGAGCCTGTTCGTCGACACGCTCAAGGAGCTGTACGAGGGGAACGAGCCGCTGTTCCGGGACCTGGCCGTGCACGACGGCTGGGACTGGTCGCGGCGCCACCCCGTGGTGCGGCTGAGCTTCGCCGCCGGCAACTTCAGGCGGCCGGACGAGCTGCTGGCGAGCGCCGGGGAGCAGTTGGCCGACATCGAACGCGAGGCCCGGGCGCCGGTTTCCGAGGCCGCTACCGTGCCAAGGCGTTTCGCCCGCCTTCTGGCTGCACTGCACCGCCAGGCGGGCTTGCGAGTGGTCGTCCTGGTGGACGAGTACGACAAACCGATCCTGGACGCGCTGGACGAACCGAACATCGCGACGGCGAACCGCGACGATCTGCGCGGGCTGTACGGCACGATCAAGGACTGCGACGCCCACGTGGAGCTCACCTTCATCACCGGGGTGAGC
>WTGR01000921.1 GCA_011523485.1 Acidobacteriota bacterium | reverse complement strand
CCACGCCGGTCTTGCCGGGAATGCCGGTCAGGACCCGCCGCGTCTCGCCGGGCGTCAGCCGCGGGTTGATCCAGCTCACCGCCTCCGGATCGGGCGCCACCACCGTGTCGACGAGGATGCGCTCGAAGGGGTGATCGAGGTCCCAATGGTCGTTCAGGTGCTGGTAGTACCAGACAATCTCGCCGGTGTCGCCGTGGAGGGCCAGCGTGGAGTTGTGGTACAGGTGCTGGTTCTCGACGCCCCCGAGCATGAACTTCGGCGCGGGAGAGGTGACCGACGTGCCGACGTAGACCAGGTTCAGCGCCGGGTCGTAGCTCGGCGCCATCCAGGATCCGACGTGCACGCGCTCCTCGAAGGGGACGCCGCCCCACGTCTCGTCGCCCGGCTCGCCCGGCGCGGGGACGGTGCGCCGCCGCCAGACCTCCTCCCCGGTCGTCGCGTCGTGGGCGGTGATCACGCAGGCCTCGGGGCCGCCCCGCGGCATGCAGCTTCGTCCCGAGACCACCTTGCCGCCGGCGATGATCGGCCCGGACGAATGCCGCGCGGGGTTCGTCGTGTAGTCGAGGATCGGCGTCTCCCAGGCGAGCCGGCCGGTCTCGGCATCGAGGGCGAAGACGTGATTGTCGACGCTGGTGTCGATGATGTGGCGGCCGTAGATCGCGATGTTCCGGTTCGTCGTGAGATTGCCGACATACTCGGTGACGTCTTCCGGATTGTCGCGGCGGTACTCCCAGACGAGATCGCCGGTCTCGGCGTCGATGGCCTGGATGACGTCCCCGGGATTGGGCATGTAGAGCACGCCCCCGTAGGCCAGCGGGGTTCCTTCCTGGCTGCCCTCGGTCAGGGCGCGCGACCAGACCATGCGCAGACTGCCGACGTTGTCGCGGTCGACCTGGTCGAGCGGGCTGTAGCCCCAACCGTCGGGGGTGCGGCGCCACGTCAGCCAATCCGCCGGCGCCGGATCCTCCAGCATGGCGTCGGTGACCGGCACGAAGTCCGAGGAGGTCTGTGCGTGGACGACCGGAGAGAACGTGGTCAGCAACGGCAGGGCGATAGCGGCGTGCCGTGCGAATCGTGCGGCGCGTGACAGGTACGGCATCTCGATACCTCCATACGCGGGGAGAGCCGGCGCTCCGACCGACGACCCGGGCATCTTACAGCTACGTCGACCTACCGTTGCTTGCACGGCGGGGCGGCACGCCCGGCTCGGAGGCTGTTCCGCATCCGGCCGGCGTGCGGCTCAGGGGCAGCAGGTTGCGGATGTGGCGTCGTCGGTTGCGCAGGAGGATTGGCTGCCGGCGGCCGTCTTGTGGAGTTGCCCGGCGTCTCCGGACTTGACGTACCACTCCCAGCGGGCGCCGTCTGGGTCGACCAGCCACGTCTCCGTCTTCTCCGCGTAGCAGCAGATGGCGTCCTCGACGCCGGTGGTCTCGAGTCCGGCCCCGAGCAGGCGCCGCTCGGCCGCCGCGACCTCCTCGGCCGTTTCCGCCTCGACACCCAGGTGATTGAGGGTCGCTCCCTCCTGACCCTCGAAGAGGACCAGCTTCAGCGGCGGATCGGCGATCGCGAAGTTCGCGTAGCCGGGCTTCACCTTCGCGGGGGCGGTGTCGAACAGGCGGGAATAGAACGTGATCGCCTTGTCGAGGTCGGTCACGTTGATGGCAAGCTGGACTCGGGACATGGCGCGCTCCTTCGATGGCGTCAAGGCATCGCGGGCAGTCTGTATTTCTCGCAAGTCATTCATAATACGCGACTTGCTTGCGGTACTCCAGCCACGATGCTCACGTTGACTCCCACTCTACCAAACGGGAAGCTGTTCGCCGGCGGCAGCTTGTCCTGCACCGGTCCGTCCCAACCGGATCGGCACGGCGGCCACTGAAATCACGCCTTGTGGAGTGCGGTCAGCGGGTCGACGCGCGCAGCGCGGCGCGCAGGGAACCAGACAGCCGCCGCCGCGATTCCCGCCAGGAGCGCAGCCGCCTGCACGATCGTGATCGGGTCGGTGGGGGCGAGACCGTGGATCAGGCTCGCGACCAGGCGGCCGGCGAGCAGCACCATGCCGACCCCGGCCGCGACGCCGGCGGCGACGAGCACCAGCGACTCGCGCAGCACCATCCAGGCGATGCGCGTCGACGGTGCGCCGAGCGCCATCCGGATGCCGACCTCGTTGGTGCGCTGCGTGACGGTGTACGAGGCCAGCCCGAACAGCCCGATGGCGGCCAGCAGCGTCGCCAGGCCACCGAAGGCGGTATAGGTGAGGGCGTAGAGCCGCTCGTCGGACAACCGCTGCTCGATCGCTGCGGTTTGGGTGGTGACGTTCATGATCGGGAGCCGCGGATCGATCTGGCGGACGGTCTCGCGCACCGCGGGCGTCAGGGCGCTCGGCGAACCGTCGGTCCGGACCGCGAACGTGGCGGCGCGCAGCGGAGACTGCAAGGCGGAGCGGAACACCGTCGGCGGCGCCACGCCCCGCAGCTCGTCGTAGCGGGTGTCCCTGGCGACCCCGACGACTTCGATCTCGCCCCGCTCCTCCTGGCGGAATCCGAACCGCCGGCCTACCGCATCGTCGGTCCCGAACAGCTCCGTCGCGGCGGCCGCGTTGATCACTGCGACCCTCGGCGCGTCCGCGTCGTCGCGGGGTAGGAGAAGGACCCCTGGACGCCGTCTCCCCGGGTGTAGCCGTAGGATCTCATGCCCCGCACGGCACCGTTGTCGCCGGTCCAGCGCAGGCGCACGAGACCGTCGGGGTCCGGG
Organism: Acidobacteriota bacterium; assembly: GCA_011523485.1. Next base: position 1,087 of record WTGR01000921.1, on the reverse strand, counting down.
ACCGGAATCGTCCTGAAGAGCAGCCCGTCGACCGCGCTGAAGAGCGCGGTGTTCGCGCCGATGCCCAAGGCGAGCGAGGCCAGCACGACGAGCGTCCAGCCCTTGGCCTTCTGCACCCCCCGTATCGCGGAGCGAACGTCGTGAAGGAAGCGCTCGGCAGGAGCCCAGCCCCAGGCTTCGCGGGTCAACTCGCGGATGAGCGTCACGTTGCCGAAATCGCGCCGAGCAGCAGCGCGGGCCTCCTGGGGTGACATCCCGGCCGCCATCAGCTCCTCGGTCTCGTTGGCGAGATGAAATCGGATCTCCTCGTCGAGCTCGCTTTCCTGCCCGTGCCGGCGGAAGAGCGAGCGCAGCCGGAGATGGAGTTGCCGCCACATGATCGTGCCTCCCTCTATTCGGCGGGCCGCAGCACCCGGGCCATGGCCACCGACAGCGCCTCCCAGCGCGACTGCTGCACCGTGAGGTGCTTGCGGCCGGCCGCGGTGAGGCGGTAGTAGCGGGCGCGCTTGCCCTTGTCCGACTTCTTCCACTCGGCCGCGATCCAGCCGCGCCCCTCGAGCTTGTGCAGGGCGGGGTAGAGCGACCCCGTCTCGATCTGCAGGGCGTTCGCCGAGACGCGCTGGACGTGCTTGGCGATGGCGTGGCCGTGCGAGGGCCCGTAGAGGAGGGTGCGCAGGATCAGCAGGTCGAGGGTGCCGTAGAGCAGCTCGATCCGGTTGTTCGCGGGCTCTGTCATTGCGTAGACATGCTACTAAATTATTGAGTGGTGTGTCTACTGAAACGTGTTGCGCTCCTGGTCGGTGACCGTCCTCCAGGGCACTGTCCCGCCTGTTGAAGCACCGCGCTGACGGCGTTCCCGCCTGCGTCCCGACGGCCAGCGCCAGTTCACATGCATGGGGACGACAGACACCCCGGGGAGGATGCAACTTGGCGGTGATCGTCTCGTCCCGGACCTGCACCAGCAGCGCCATGGCTCGTGTCCACGTCATCGACAACCAGCACGGCTGGCCACGTCGGGTCGGCGTGGCCCTATTGTCACCGGTCACCCAATAATCCCCATTGTGGTCACTGAAAACTCCTCACCTCG
>WTGR01000398.1 GCA_011523485.1 Acidobacteriota bacterium | reverse complement strand
CGCCGGTCTCCAGGTCCAGGCAGTAGACGCGCCAGTCGTGCTCCAGCGGCACCGGCTCCGGTCGGCCGCGCGGGGCGTAGAGCCCGGGCTTGGGCAACTCGAAATCCCCCACCGCGGTCACCGTGGTCAGGAAGACCCGATTGCCCCAGACCACCGGGCTCGACCAGCCGAGGCCGGGAATGTCGGCGACCCACTCGACGTTCTCCGTGCTGCTCCACTGCTCGGGCAGATCCGGGTTGTCGGCCACCGCCGCGTTCAGGGTCGGACCCCGGAAGTGGGGCCAGTTGTCGTTCGCCGCGGCGGGCCGCGCCAGGGCGAAGGCCGCAGCCAGCACCAGCAGGTTCAGAGTGAGCACCGTCCGCCTCATGGGTCGACCTCCAGGTCACCGCCGGGTCACGCCGCGCCGCCGTGCGGGGCGGCGAGAAGCCTCTACATCATCGCACGCTGGCGTAGAGGCGCGCACCCGCCGGCGAGACGGGATGCGGCAAGCCGCCCTGTGCCGCCGGGGAGCCCGGCACGCACGGCGGCACGGCGGGCGTCGAAGCGCGTACATGAAGAAAGGGCCCCGACCCATGCGGATCGGAGCCCCCCCAGATGGTTCTGCGATGGTGGCGTTGGGTTACCCCGTCTACTGGGGCGTCCCGCCACCCGTTGGAGCGCGGGAGGTCCCTACGAGGACGCCACCTCCGCAGAGCCCGTACTTTGGTCGTCCACTGGATCACCTCCTTGCTTGGGCACACCCTTCATCGGCGGGTCCCAACCCGCCCGGCCGCCGGCGTCGCCCAGACCCGCCGGATGCCGCCGCGCCGAGGCGCGGACATCCCCTTGATAGTCGGCCACCGCGCGTCCGTTGTCAAATCGCGGCATGCCCGTGCCCTCGCCGTCGCACCCCACGCGGGCGACGAAGCCGTGCGGGGGCTGACGCCGGCCGGCGCCCGAGGTCGAGTACCATCGGACGAGACGCCGGTGCACGGCCGTCGTCGCCGGACCGAAAAGAGGAGGCTCGCCATGATTCCCCGACCCGCGCAATTCGCCGCCCTGCTCGTCGTGCTCACCGCGTCGACCGCCGCCGGCCGGCCCGCCGCCGGCGATCCGCAGAGCGAGCCGGGCGGCGCGACCGCGCTCCCGGCGGACGCCGGACTCCCCGCGGCCAGTCCCGAGCAGGCCGGGATGTCCTCCGAGGGCCTCGGCCGCATCGGTCCCGCCATGCGGGCCTACGTCGACGACGGACGGCTGGCCGGCGTCATGACCATGGTCGCCAGACGCGGGCAGGTCGTCCACTGGGAGGCGACCGGCATGCGCGACCTCGCCGCCGGCGACCCCCTCGAGCCGGACGACATCTTCCGCATCTACTCGATGACGAAGCCCCTCACCAGCGTCGCCGTGATGATCCTGGTCGAGGAGGGCGCGGTCGCGCTCGACGACCCGGTCTCGAAGTTCATTCCCGGGTTCGCCGGCGTGACCGTGCTGAACGATGCGGGCGAGCGCGCGGCGCCGGCCCGGCCGATGACCGTGGAGCACCTGCTGACCCACACGTCGGGCCTGACCTACGGGTTCTTCGGCGATTCGCCGGTGGACCGGATCTACGGCCAATCGGGTTTCTTTACGCAGGCGGAAGGCCTCGACGACTTCGCGCGGCGGGTGGCGGACCTGCCGCTGTTGGCCAGCCCCGGCGACCGGTGGAACTACAGCGTGTCGACCGACATCCTCGGGCGGGTGGTCGAGGTCGCCTCCGGACAGACGTTCGACACGTTCCTGGAGGCGCGCATCTTCGATCCGCTCGACATGAGCGATACCGCCTTCGTGGTGCCCGCCGACAAGCGCGACCGCTTCACCGTCCATTACGCGCGCCCGGACGACACCCTGCAGGTGATCGACTCGCCGGTCGACGGCCAGTACACGCAACGGCCGCGCTGGCTGTCGGGCGGCGGCGGACTTGCCTCGACCGCTTCCGACTACATCCGGTTCGCGCAGATGCTGCTGCAGGACGGCGAGCTCGACGGCGTGCGCATCCTCGAATCCGAGACGGTGCAGGCGATGCGCTCGAACCGGCTGCCGGACGCGCTGGTGCCCATCCAGCTCGGGACCTTCCTGAGCCCCGGCTACGGCTTCGGCCTGGGCTTCGCGGTGGTCGTGGACGCGGACGCCTCGCCGGAGCCGGACAACGAGGGCGTGTTCCGCTGGGCCGGCGCCGCGAACACCTTCTTCTGGATCGACCCCGCGGCGGACCTGATCGGGATGGTCTGGACGCAGCTCAACCCGTTCGCGGCCTACGACCTCGAGCGCGAGTTCCAGACGCTCGTCTACGAAGCGCTGGAGTAGCGAGACCATGGTCTGGCGGGGGGCGCCAGAGTAACAAGACGCTGGTTCACGAGGTGCCAAGGTTGGAATTATCCGCAGAATAGTTGCGGGAAAATAAGAATTCCCCGCAGATCTGCCACGCTATAATGGCGCCCGTGGGTAACGACGCCCTCGGGCTGCCGCGTCGCCTCGATCTGACCGGGGATCTTCGGACCCGTTCGGTGTTCCTGTTCGGACCCCGCCAGACCGGCAAGACCACGTGGCTCCGGCAGCGCTTCCCGGACGCGCCGCGGTTCAACCTGCTCCACGGCGAAGTGTTCCTGCGGCTCTCGCGCGACCCCGGCCGGCTCCGCGCCGAGCTGACCGCGAGCGATCCTCGAACGGGTCCGGTGATCGTCGACGAGATCCAGAAGCTCCCGAGCCTGCTCGACGACGTCCACGACCTGATGGAGAGCCGCGGACTGCGGTTCGTAATGGCCGCGAGCAGCCCCGTCAAGCTGCGCCGCGGCGGCGTCAACCTGCTGGGGGGACGGGCGCGCACGCGCGCGCTCTTCCCCTTCGTCTCCGCGGAGGTGCCGGACTGGGACCTGATGCGGGCGATCAACGTCGGCGGCATACCGTCGATCTACCTGTCGCCCGATCCCGTCGAGGACCTTCGCGCCTATTGCGGGAGCTACCTGCAGATCGAGATCCAGGCGGAGGGGCTGGTGCGCGGCATCGAGCCGTTCTCGCGCTTCCTGACGGCCGCGGCGGCCTGCCGCAGCCAGCCGATCGTGTTCGAACGTCTGGCCTCCGACGCGGCGGTGCCGGCCCGCACCGTCCGCGAGTACTTCCAGGTTCTGGAGGACACGCTCCTCGCCACCCTGCTCCGGCCCTTCAGACCCGGCGGCGCCCGCCGCAAACCGGTGTCCCACGCCAAGCTGTACTTCTTCGACGTCGGCGTCGCCAACGTGCTGGCGGACGTCACGCATATCGCAGCCCGCAGCCCGACGTTCGGCCCGGCACTGGAGCAACTGGTCTTCTGCGAGCTGCGGGCGTGGCTGGCCTACGCTCGCGACCCACGGCCGCTCGCCTTCTGGCGTACCGCGGACGGGTCGGAGGTCGATTTCGTCGTCGGCGATTCGGCCGCGATCGAGATCAAGGCGACCGGCGCGGTCACGAAACGGGACCTGACCGGCCTGCGGCGCCTCGCGGAGGAAACGCCCCTGAAGCACCGGATCGTGGTCTGCCGCGAGTCCGCCGCGCGCGTGATCGACGGCATCCGCATTCTGCCGGTGATGGACTTCCTGCGCGCGCTCTGGGACGGCGAGCTGATCACGGATTGACGCACCGTCGATCGGCCGCCATGGGCCAACTTTGGCCACAAGAAGACAATTGTTCAGCGGTGGCCAATAACAGACAACCCGGGACCGGCCGTCCCGGCCGACCGCCTTGCGCCGGCCGCGCGGCTCTCACCGTCAGTCGACGATCGCCTGGTAGGTCATCGTCGCCAGGTCGTCGCGGATGCGCAGGTGCGTGTACGGCCGCATCTGCGTCAGCATGATGCCGA
>WTGR01000038.1 GCA_011523485.1 Acidobacteriota bacterium | reverse complement strand
CATGGAAGCGCTCGCCATCGTGACGGCGATTATGTCCGGCCTCGCTGCGTTCGGCGCGCTTTTCAACGGCTGGCAGATCGCCCGGCTCACCGGCCGCGTCGACTCGCTGGAGACCGACGTGCGGTCCATCAATACCCGCATCGACAACATCCTGCTCGCGGACCGGAAGGGCTAGGAGTCTGCCCCGCGCGGCATCCCTCGACATCGCCGGCGGGCCGGTGTCTGTAACATTGCAACCGACGCTCGGCTGCCGATGGCCGCGTCGTTGGAGAGCACAGACACCGCTCCGGAGCCTCATCATGCAGACCATGGCAAGAACCGCCGCCGCCGGCCTCACCCTCGCTGCCGTACTCCTGTCCGCCGCCCCACTGCACGCCCAGCCGCGCCTGACCATGGACTGGGAGGCGATGGCCGAGCAGCTCGTGACGCAGCTCGCGCCCGAACCCGGCGAGAAGATCCTGCTGGTGGCGCGGCCCGGGCAGTTCGACGAGCTGATCCCGCCGCTGCGCTACGCACTGATGCGGGCCGGGGCCATCGACCTCGGGGTGATCGACGTCATCGAGGAGCCGTACCCCAACGGCTGGGACGCCGACCTGCTGGCGCGCAACAACGACGCGGCGCGCGCCCTGTACCGCGAGATGCTGCGCGACTTCGACGGGGCGATCATGCTGCCGGGGGCACGGCCCGACCACGCCGTCTACGCGGCGCTGCAGGACCTGCTGCACGAGGGAATCGGCCGCACCATCCACTTCCACTGGACCCAGAACGGCAGCGCGTTCCCGCTCCCCGGACAGCCGCTGCCGGGCCAGGCGGTCATCGACGCCACCTACCAGCGGGCGCTGCTCGAGACCGACTACGCCGGGCTCGCCGCGGTTCAGCAACGCTTCGTCAACGCGATGCGGGGGGCCGAGGTGCGGGTCACCTCGCCGCGCGGCACCGACATCCGCTTCCACATCGGCAATCGGCCGGTGCACTTCGGCGACGGCAACGCCGCGAAGGAACGGACCGACCGGGGGGTCATCCTGATCGACCGCGAGATCGAGCTGCCGTCGGGGGCCGTCCGCGTGGCGCCCATCGAGGAGAGCGTCAACGGCGTCATCGTCTTTCCGCCGTCGCAGTGGGACGGCCGCCCGGTCAACGGCCTCGCCGTGCGCATCGAGAACGGCCGCGTCGCCGGCATGACAGCCGAGTCGGGCCAGGAGGCGGCGGAGGCGGAGCTGGCCGGCATCCCGGAGGAGGCGCGCGCGTTCCGGGAGTTCGCGCTGGGCTTCAACCCGCTGCTCGCCGTGCCCGAGCGCAACCCCTGGATCCCGTACTACGGCTACGGCGCGGGGATCGTGCGCCTGTCGCTGGGCGACAACTCCGAGCTGGGCGGGACGGTCACCGGCGGCTACGTGCGCTGGAACTTCTTCACCGACACGACGGTGACGGTGGGTGACGAGGTCTGGGTGCGCGACGGGCAGCTCGTGCGATGAGTCGGGCCGGCGCCCGGCGCAGTCTCGCCCGTCGAACACCGCTGCCGGGCGCCTGCCCTGCGTCGCTTCCGGCGGCCGCGGGCACGGCCCGCATCGTGATACCGTCCGAGAAGAGGAAGACTTGGAGTCGCGCATGTCGACAGCGCCAGCCGTCCCGCGGCGTCACGCGTTGAAGATCCTCGGCGCCGCCACCGTCGCGCCGGCCGTCGCCGAGGGCGCGTGGGTGCTGCATCCGCTCGTCCCCCCGCAGGCGGAGGGGGGCCCCTGGCGCCCTCGCTTCCTGACCGCGGACGAGAGCGCCGCCGTCGAGACGCTCGCCGAGCTGATCATCCCCGAGACCGACACGCCGGGCGCGCGGGCGGCCAACGTGCACCAGTACATCGACTGGATGGTCAGCCGCGCGGCGGAGAACGGCGACGACAGCGACGCGTCGCTTCCCGCCGTCATGCGCAACGGCCTCGTCTGGCTCGACCGCCGCAGCACCGGGCTCTACGGTCACCCCTTCATCGCGGCAACGAGCGCGGAACAGACCGCGCTGCTGGAACGACTGGCCGCCGAGCCGCCCGTCGAGGAAGCGGCTGCGGTGGAGTTCTTCCGCCAGACGCGGCGGCTCACCATCCACGGCTACTACCGCTCGGAGATCGGCATGCGCGCCGAGCTCGGCTACGACGGCAACCGCTACCTGACCGCATTCGAGGGCTGCACCCACGACGAGCACCTGTCGTGGGAACCGGGCAATCCGGTCAACCCGGACAACCCGCCCGCGGGCGGCCGGTAGCGTCATGGAAGTCCTGCAGCGCGGCGAGGTTCACGACGTCGTCGTCATCGGCAGCGGCGCGTCCGGCGCGATGGCGGCCCACACTCTCGTCGAGCACGGCGTGCGCGTGCTGATGCTCGACGCCGGCTGGAAGTTCGACCGCAGCCTGTCGTGGGCGCACGTGCTGCCGTTCGAGGCGGACCGCCGGCTGCAGCAGGGCGACCGGCCGCAGCAGTTCCGGCTCGACACGCGCGAGCAGCCCTACCTGACGCCGGAGGGCCGGCCGTTCGACCTCTACCGCACCTGGGGCTGGGGCGGGAAGACGAATGTCTGGGGACGGGTCAGCCTGCGGATGGCCGACCTCGACTTCGCCGGCCCCGCACGCGACGGCTGGGACGTCCCGTGGCCGATCCGCTACGCCGACATCGCGCCGTACTACGACCGGGTGGAACAGCTCATCGGCGTCACCGGCGGCGACGACGACTCGGATTCGCTACCGGGCAGCCGCTATCACCTCCCGCCGGTCCGGCCGCGCTGCACGGAGGTGATCCTGACCCGTGCGGCCGAGCGCCTCGGCATCCCGAGCGTACCCATCCGGCGGGCCGTACTGACCCGGCCACACAATGGCCGCGCGGCGTGCCACTACTGCGGCTCGTGCGGCGCCGGCTGCCGGACCGCCTCCTACTTCAACGCCACCGACTACCTGCTGCTGCCGGCGATGGACGCCGGGCGGCTCCGGATCGTCTCCGGCGCGGTCGCGGCGCGGGTCACGACCGACGCCGAGGGCCGGGCCTCGGGCGTGCAGTACTTCGAGCGCCGCAGCGGCGCCGAGCGCCACGTCCGGGCGCGCACGTTCGTAGTCGCCGCGTCGGCGATGGACTCCACCCGCATCCTGCTCAACTCGACGTCGCCGCGTCACCCCAACGGGCTCGGCAACGGCAACGACCAGCTCGGACGCAACTACTGCGAGCAGGTCCGCTTCCACCGCCACGGCTTCCTCCCGCAGCTCTTCGGCCGCGGCTACACCAACGACGACGGCATCGGCGGCGGCCACACCTACATCCCGCGCTTCAACCACCGGCTCGCCGGGCTCGACTACCTGCGCGGCTTCGGCATCCAGATGTGGATGAACGGCTGCCAGACCACCGGCGTCAACGTCGCCGAGCGGCTGCCCGGGCTGGAGTTCGGGGCCGGCTTCAAGCGGCGGGTCAAGGAGCGCTACCCCGCCCTGGCCTCGCTCCATCCCTACGGCGAGATGCTGCCGCGGCCCGACAACCGCGTGACCGTCGATCCGGACCGCACCGACCGCTACGGCGTGCCGCTGATGCACATCGACGTGCGGTTCGGCGACAACGAGATGAGAATGGTGCGCCACATGCACCAGGTGGCCGACGAGATTCTGCATACCGCCGGGGCCGAGATGGTCCCCGCGGGCCCCGACGAGCACGATCCGCCCGGCGCGGCCATCCACGAGCACGGCACCGTCCGCATGGGCGCCGATCCGGCCCGCTCGGTGCTGAACCGCTTCAACCGGATGCACGAGGTCGACAACGTCTTCGTCGTCGACGGCTCGTCGTTCACCACCGCGTCGGAGAAGAACCCGACGCTGACGATTCTCGC
>WTGR01000437.1 GCA_011523485.1 Acidobacteriota bacterium | reverse complement strand
ATCACTTCGAACGGTGCGCCGCCGAGGAAGCCGTGGACGATCCGCCGCCCGATCGCGTCCTGTCCCGGCCACAGTTGTCTCGCCGCGCGTTCGCTGACAAGCGCCACCCGCCGGTCGCCCGCCGTGTCTTCCTCGCGAGAACCGCGTCCCCGGAGCACCGGGATGTCCACGGTGTCGAAGAAACCCGAGTCCACGTAGTTGAGGGAGACCCGCGCAGCGTCGGGCTCCGGCGCCGTGCCGCCGTCCAGCGTGAACACGTTGCCCCGGTTCGGACCCGGCGACAGCGGGGCCCGGCGGGCCCAACTCGCCGATTCGACACCGGGCAAGGCGACGACGTCTTCCAGGATGTCCCGGTAGAGCGCCCGGGCCTGCTCCCGGTCATACCCCTGGCCAAGGGGATCGACCGACAGCACCAGCAGATCGTCGGTCCGAAAACCGAAGTCGATGGCGCCGGCTTTTCTGCCGCTCTGGACGAGACCGGCACAAACCAGCAACAGCATGGAAACGGCGACCTGCAGCACGACGAGCCCGTTGGTCAGGCGCCGCCCCGCGAGGGGGCCGCCGGCGTTACGGCCGCCCGAGCCGATTGCGCGCGCCAGCTCGATCCGCGTCGCGCGCAACGCCGGCGCGAGCCCGGTGAGCACCCCGGCCGCCATGGCCGTCGTTGCGATGAACCCGAACACCCGCCAGTCCACGAGGTAGTCGGGTCGCAACAGTTCCAGTCCAACCGCCGTGGCGAAGTAGGCGACGACAAGATCGGCGGCCCACACCGCGACGATCCCGCCGCCGACGCCGCCCGCCAGCGCCAGCAGCACGCTCTCGGTAACCAGTTGCCGCACCAGCCGCACGAAGCTCCTCCTCGGCCTGCTCGAGATGAAAGCACAGCTCGCGCTCGAGATCGTGGTCGGCCGCGTTGCGCCGGATTGCGCCCCACAGGCGACGCCAGCACTCGCGTAGGACGGTCACCGTGATCTCCTCGTCACGCCGGTTCCTGAAAGAGCGCGTCGATGATCGACACCATGCGGTCCAGGCTGCGCTTCTCGGCCTCGAGGGTGCGACGGCCCGCCGCGGTGATCGCGTAGAACCGGGCACGCCGGTTCTTCTCCGTGGTGCCCCACTCCGCCCGGACGAGGCCGCGCTGCTCCAGCCGCATCAGGCCGGGATAGAGCGTGCCCATGTTGAGGACGAGAGCGCCGCCGGAAACCTGCTCGATCCGTGCGGCGACCGCGTAGCCGTGCGACGGGCCGAGCGAGACCAGCGTCCGCAGCACCATCAGGTCGAGGGTGCCGCGCAGGACTTCCGTCCTCTTAGCGTGCCCACCCCCAGTGTCGCCAACATATACTCGGGCTTGGGAGTCGAGAACCGGAGGGACAGGATGAAACCAGTGATGGCAGCGGTTGCCTTCCTGTTGCTGAGCCCGCCAGCGCACGCACAGGTCAACGTGATCCAGGCCGACTACGAAGAAGTCATCACCGACCTCGAGGGTCGCGCGCGCTTCACGGAGATCGGAAGGCACACCTTCGACGAGCTGGGCCGGCACCGGCGCGACTGGACGACGCTGTACGGCGAGTCGGTCTCGGAGATCGTGCTCCCGGAGCGCAACGAGCGCCTGGCGATCAACCATGAGACGCGCACCATTGCCGTTGGACCATCGAACACATGGTTCGCCGTCCCCGACCTGCTCGATCCGTGCGGCGACCGCGTAGCCGTGCGACGGGCCGAGCGAGACCAGCGTCCGCAGCACCATCAGGTCGAGGGTGCCGCGCAGGACTTCCGTCCTCTTAGCGTGCCCACCCCCAGTGTCGCCAACATATACTCGGGCTTGGGAGTCGAGAACCGGAGGGACAGGATGAAACCAGTGATGGCAGCGGTTGCCTTCCTGTTGCTGAGCCCGCCAGCGCACGCACAGGTCAACGTGATCCAGGCCGACTACGAAGAAGTCATCACCGACCTCGAGGGTCGCGCGCGCTTCACGGAGATCGGAAGGCACACCTTCGACGAGCTGGGCCGGCACCGGCGCGACTGGACGACGCTGTACGGCGAGTCGGTCTCGGAGATCGTGCTCCCGGAGCGCAACGAGCGCCTGGCGATCAACCATGAGACGCGCACCATTGCCGTTGGACCATCGAACACATGGTTCGCCGTCCCCGACCTGGTGCAACCACGAGTCACGGCAGCCGATCTCGTGGCGGGAGCGATTCGGGCGACCTCCTGTTTCTTCCGGCTCGTCGTCGCCGAGTTGACTCCAGGAGTGCAGATCAGGCTCGGAGGGGGTCGCGCCTTGCCGATCGGAGTCAGAGAGCACGGGCCGGTGACACTGCAGGGACGCCGGCTCGCGAATGCCGGCAGCATCTGTCGGCAGCCATCCACTTTCGAGCGGTGGACCTACGCGCCTGACCCGGAGAGGCGTAACCGAGGATCTGCAATGTCTCGGGAAATCACTCTCGAGAGCACGACGACGGTCGAGATCGACGGCCGGGCACAGGTCATCGCCGACAAGCGCCTGACGGCGATCACCCGAACGACGGTAGGTCCCGACGTATTCTCGGCGCCCGCGGGGTACGCGCCACGCAACCCATTCCAATAGTGATCCGCCTCCGTCAGTCCTGCCGCAACGCGACGATCGGCTCGACGCGCATCGCGCGGCGCGCGGGCAGACAGCACGCGGCAAGGGCCACGGCGAGCAACAACGCCGACCCGGCAGCGAAGGTCGCCGGATCCAGAGCGCCGACCCCGAACAGCAGGTTGCGGACGGCATAACCGGCCCAGACGCCCCCGAGAAGTCCGAGCGCCACGCCCGCGCCGCTCAGCGCCAACCCCTCGCCGACGACCATGCGGAAGATTCTGCCGGTATCGGCGCCGACGGCCATGCGGACGGCGATCTCCTTCGTGCGGGTGGAGACCGCATACTGGATCAGTCCGTAGATCCCGATTCTGGGCAACCGGCTGGAAGATCTGCGGCATCGGCTCGGTCTCCAGCCCGCGCCGGCGCACCACCAGGAGCGTTCGCCGGATGGTCCGCGCGGTGGTTCCGCCGGCGACGCCTCGCAAGCCGGCGTCGCCAAAGGGCCGCAGGCTCCCGCGCCCCAGAAGCGCGGGAGCCAGCCCGACGGCGACCCCCGTCAGCAGGGACAGAACCAGCGACCAGCCGAGCACGCCCGCATCCAGACGCACCTCGTCGAGACGAGCCAGCTCGACCGCGCCCAGTCCGGAAACAGCGTGTGGGGCTCGAACACGTCGGCATCGAGGCTCGCGAACCCGAACCCGTCGGGCAGCACGCCGACGATGCGGGAGGCTTGTCCGTCGAGCTCGACGGACGCGCCGAGCGCGTCGAGCGAACCGCCGAACCGGGCCTGCCAGAAGCGATGACTGATGACGGCGAGACGACGCTGCTCCGCCGCCTCGCCGGCCGAGAAGCTGCGTCCGTGCAGCGGCTGCACGCCGAGCAACGGAAACAGGTTCGGCGACCTGATGCCGGAGGAGCTGCGCGCCGCGATCGTGTTGTTCGCCAGCCTGCTCGACGAGCGGCAGCGGCGTCTGTTCGCCGGTCTCGAAGCGCTCAAGTGCGGGTGGGGCGGCGACCGGCGCATCGCCCGACTGCTCGGCATCGACCCGTCGACGGTCGCCGCCGGCCGGCGGCAACTTGTCGAGCGCGACGTCGAGCGCGACCGGGTGCGGCGCGCGGGCGGCGGCCGGCCGCGGACGAAGAAAAACGCCCGAAGTCAACGACCACGTCCGCAGTGGCTCGCCGACGCGCATGCAGCCCTTGACGCGGCCGTGGCTGCGGCGTACGGTTAGCCGACGGATATCTCCGACGATGACGTTCTGCGCGAGTTGCTGGCGCGGAACGGC
>WTGR01000312.1 GCA_011523485.1 Acidobacteriota bacterium | reverse complement strand
ACGCGAGCGCCCGCGCCATCGTGCCGCCGCCGGCGCCGCTGCCGATGATGACGAGATCGAAGCGGTGTGACATGAGGTCCGCTGTCAGTGGCCGGCCGGTTCGTCGACCGTGGAACGCTCCTCGGCGCCTCCCGTGACTTCGGCGGTAGCCTCGACCGGGCCGTCGGCTACGCCGACGCCGGTGCGTTCGGCCGGATCCTGGGCAGCGTCGGCGGTGGCGTAGATCCGTTCCATCAGGCGCTGATCCGCCATCGCCGCCTCCAGGCTCATCTCGGGAGGAACGCCGGTGCGGATCGACCGGGCGAAGTCCCGGTACATCGCCTGGTAGCCGCGGATGTCGCGGAATCCGGGCAACAGCACTTCAGGCCACGCGCGCGCACGCCCGCGCACCAGCACGAACCCGCCGTTCGACTCGAAGGTGATGATGCCGTCGCGGCCGAACAACTTCGACAGGCGCACGCCGCGCAACAGCGACGGCACCTCGCGCGAGTAGTACAGCGACCCGGCCGCGCCGTTGTCGTAGCGGAAGGCCGCCAGCAGGGTCTTCGCCCGCACGTCCGACCCGCTCCGCGCCGGCGGCGGCCGGTAGCCGTGGATCGACGCGATCGCGGGCCCCAGGCTGTTGGCGATGTGCAGCCAGTGAATCCCCTCCTCGAAGAACGCGTCGCCGCCGGCCAGCGACTCGTCGTTGCGCCAGTCGCCAGCTTCCTTGAACTTCCGCACCAGCGTCGTGAAGTGGGCCAGGATCAGTTCGCCGATCGCGCCGTCCGCCAACAGCCGGCGCAGGCAGACGGCCAGCGGCTTGTAGTGGTCGTTCTCGCCGACCAGCACGATACGACCCGCGCGGTCGCGCGCCTCCAGTACCTGCTCGAAGTCGGCCATCCGGGGGAACGCCGGCTTCTCCACCAGCACGTGCTTGCCGGCGGACAGCGCCCGGAGCGTCAGGTCGAGATGAAACCGCGGCGGCACCGCGACCACCACGGCGTCGACGCCCGGATCGTCGATGGCGCCGCGATAGTCGGCGTAGCTCCGGAGTCCCCCGTGCCGTACCCGGTACGCCTCTGCCCTGGCCCCGTCACGGCTGGCGTAGCTCGGAACGATCTCGTCCCCGAGTCGCCGCAGGTGCCCGCTGTGGACCCCCGTGATGAAGCCGCAACCGAGAAACGCGAGTTGGACGGGCGTCGGCACGGCGCCATTATCGGGTACCCGCCAAGTCGCGACGAGGTTGGACGACACTCCGCCAGGTCCGGGAATGGACGGCCGGCATCAGCGGTCCGTCCAGATGCGGACACCTGTCCTGCCTGGTGGACATGCGGTCGCCCCTGCGTGACACATGGACCCGCCGCGGCGCCCGCGCAGTGCCCACCACCGGCGCTGTCTCGGAATCGACTCCCGGCACGGCCCTTGCTTTCCAGATGCCAGCGCCCTGCCCTCGTCGGTTGGAGGTCGAGATGAGAAAAACGCGTCGTCTTCCCGTCGTCATCCTGCTGACTGCCGTCATCGGCGCCGGTATCGCAGCGCCCCCGGCCGCAGCGGAGTCCCAGGAACGCCGCCCGGCCGCAAGACCCGCGGGGCGCGCGGCAGCGCGTCCGCCCGGCCCTGGCGCAAGGCCGATCCGCGCCGTGATTCCCGCTCGCTCACCGTTCGTGGTCGGCCGCTTCTACCGCCCGTACGGCCTGTACGCCGGTTTCCACGATCCGTTCTTCGGACCGTACCCCTTCCCGTACGGCTATGCGCCCCATCTCTCCCCGTACTACGGCGGCTACGCCTACAGCAGCGCCGTCCGGCTCGAAGTCGAGCCCGAAGAGACGGAGGTCTACGTCGACGGGTACTACACGGGGATCGTCGACAGCTACGACGGCTTCCTGCAACGCCTGCGCCTGCCTCCCGGCGAGCACGAGATCGAGCTCTACCTGCAAGGCTACGAGAGCATCCGGCAGACGCTCTACCTGGCGCCCGGCGAGACCTACCGAATCCGCCACGAGATGCAGCCGCTGCAAGACGGTGCGCAGCAACCGCCGCGGCCCGAGCCGGTCGCGCCGCTGCCGACCGGCGGCGGCCAGGCGCCCGCCCCGCTGGTGCAGCCGGCCGGCGTCGAGGAGTTCGGGGTGCTGGTGGTGCGCTTTCGCCCGCTCGATGCCGTTCTGACGGTCGACGGCGAGCGCTGGGTGGGGCACGAAGGGATCGGGGAGCTCGTTCTCGATCTGGGCGCCGGGATTCACGACCTGGAGGTCGCACGGGACGGTCACCGCACCTATCGAGCCGACGTGGAGGTGCTGCCGGGCGAGCAGACGGTCATCAACGTGAGTCTGCCCCGAACGGAGGAAGAGTAGATGCCGGGTCCGGGTGGAAGGATGGAGGCGACGATGCGGTACCGCGCGCGGATTGACGGACGAGAACGACGGGATGGTCGGCAGGAGCGACTCCGGCGGGCGCGGCGATGGTCTGGAGCCGTCTTCGCAATCCTCGCGGTGGTCGGGTTCCTCGGCGGCGTGACGGCGTCGGCGCAGGAACCGGCGACCGAGAGTCGCCTGACGGTGGAGAGGATCCGCAGCGGCTTGCTCGTTGCGCCCGACCTGAAGCTGACCAGCATCGACGGAGGTTCCGGTGCCGTGGCGGGACTCTACGGAGGTGTCATCACGGACCGCCGGCTGCTCGTCGGCGCCGGCGCCTACTGGTTGACGGGCGGACCGAACGGAGTCGACATGGCCTACGGCGGAGGCCTCGTCGAGTGGTTCGCGAACCCCGGCGGGCGGGTGGATTTCAGCCTGCGGAGCCTGTTCGGGTTCGGTCGGGCAACGCTCTCCTCGACGTTCGAGGCACCCGTCTTCGACGGGTTCCACGGGCACGCGGGCGGTCTGCGCTACGGCGAACGCGGTCACGGCCGGCACCGGGGCCGGTGGTCCCCCAAGGGCCACCCGGCGTGGAACGACGACTTCGCATGGTCGAGCTCGTTCATGTATCGCTACCACAACGACTTCCTGATTGCGGACCCGCAACTCTCCGTGCATCTGAACGTGACCGAGTGGCTGCGGATCGGGGGTGGCGCGGGCTATCGCTTCGTCGGGCACGCCGGCTCCGACGGCCAGCGGTTGCAGGGATTCACGACGAGCATCGGCCTTCAGTTGGGTCCGCCATAGGAACGCGGCAGGCGAGTCGCCGGCTCGTGGCGGCGCCGGCGACTCGAGGCGCGCGCCGCACGGAATGGGCGGCGTTCGATACGACCGTCCTCGGGCCGCAACCCTCCGCCGTCGCAGCCATACCCGTTCTCGCGGGCGCCCGCGGGGAAACCGCCCTTGAAGCCGCCTCCCCCGTTTTCGGGGGAATAAGTGCGGCCTCGCACAGGTCCAACATCGCATAGACAGTCGGAAGCGGCTGCGTGCCAGCGCCTGCCACTTTCGGGCCGATTGTTGCGTTGTAACCTGCACCGCCCTCGGCCCTCTCCGGAGGAAAACAGACGATGTCCCGAATCGTATGGAATCTGTTCACGCTCGCGTTGTGCACGGCGAGCATGCCCGGCCACGCACTCGCGCAGAGCGCCTCGGGCGGAACGACCCATCGCGTACGAATAGCCGGCACCGTGCAGTCTCCCGACGGATCGCGTCTCCCCGGCGCCACGGTGCGGATCTTCGGCACCGCGCTGATCACCGCCACGGACGACGACGGCGCCTACGTGATCGAGGCCACGCGCCCGCCGGGCCGGCTCATCCTGTTCGCCGAGCTGCCCAACTTCACCAGCGACGACGCCACCCTTGAAGTCACCGGGCCGCTCAGCACGCGCATCGACTTCATCGTGACCCCGACGTTCGCGTCCGATGTGACGGTGATTGCCGAGGTGCCGATGCTGGACGCCA
>WTGR01000282.1 GCA_011523485.1 Acidobacteriota bacterium | reverse complement strand
ACGGCAACCGCCGCCTCGCGCGGATCGAGGAGGACGGCTCGCGGGTGACCATCGCGGATCGCTACGAGGGCAGCCGGCTCAACAGCCCGAACGACATCGTCTTCCACTCCAGCGGCTCGGCCTTCTTCACCGATCCGCCTTACGGCCTCGCCAGTCCCGAGGCGGCCGAGCTGGACTGGAACGGCGTCTACCGGCTCGATCCCGACGGCACCGTGCACCTGCTGGCGGACGGGCAGACCCGGCCCAACGGCATCGGGCTGTCGCCCGACGAGAACACCCTCTACGTCGCCAACTCGGACGGCGAGGCGCGCCAGTGGGTGGCCTATCCGGTCAACGACGATCTGAGCGTCGGCGAAGGCACGGTGCTGCTCGACCTGACCGACAGCGAGGACGGGGGCGTGCCGGACGGCTTCGCGGTCGACGCGGCGGGCAACATCTGGTCGAGCGGACCGGGGGGCATCGTCGTCATCAGCCCCGAGGGGGACCACCTCGGCACGGTGCGGCCGGCGGAGCAGCCGGCCAACGCGGCGTTCGGCAACGACGGCCGCACGCTCTACATCACGGCGCGGACCGGCCTCTACCGGATCGACACCCTGGTCGAAGGCCTGATGCCCTGATCGTCGCCGATGGCGGCGGCCGTGCGCCCTTCAGCGCCGGTCGCCGCTGCGACGACGAGGAGCCGGCCGGGCGACAGTCCGCGGAACGGGTAGACCAGCATGCCGCAGACGGCGTAGAGGAAGAGGATGTCGCCGGCCCACAGCGAAGCCGCGCAGCACGTCGATGGAGTCGATGCGCGCGGTCTCGGCGACGGGGCCGCCGGCGGCGCCGCCTGGGAGACCCGTCAAGGCCGCTCGCGCTCCTGGGCGCGCGCGCCGCGCAGGATGAGCGGCATGCTGTAGTTCCCCTCGTGGCAGGCGTTCTCGAACACCGGGCCGATGGCGCGCGTGATCGGGAACATGACCGTCCAGGGGCCGGCGAACGACGCGGAATCATCCGCCGTGAACTCGTAGTGCAGGGTGTCGGTGTCGGACAAGCGGATGCGCTCGACGTAGCGCGCATCGGGCCCCGTGCCCTGGATGGTCCACGCGCCGTTGAAGCCGCCGGTCTCGACGACGAGCGTGTCGCCTTCCCACCGGGCGCGGGAGCTGCCCTGCCACTGGCGGATCGCGCCCTCGAGCGGCGGCCGGCCGTCGAGCGGGATGATGCGCAGGTCGGAGTTCTGCTCGTGCAGGATGGCCACGTAGTCCGGCGTCTGGAAGATCTGCGCCAGCCGGTTCGGCGAGACCGCGAGCAGCGGCACGGTCCGTCCCATGATGCAGCGCTCGTAGCGCTCCCGATCCTCCGGGCCGTCGGCCGACCGGAGCCGACTCGCGATGCCGAGCGTGCGCGCCCGCGCCGCCCCGGCCGGGGTGCGCTGCGGCAGCCTGCCGTCGGGCGGATCGACGATCAAGGACGTCCGCCCGTCGGTCAGTCCGCCCGGCTGCCACCAGTCGGCGTTCAGTTGCAGGTCGCGCTCGCGCCCGATCGCGGCGTGGCGTTCGATGAGGTACTCGGCTTCCTCGGCGGGCGTCAGCACCGCCTTGCCGGCCAGCGCGGCGGGCCGTTGCAGGGGCGTCGTGCTGCGATACTCCCAGTAGCCGTTCAGGTCGGGGTCGCCCCACGGCGTGCGCGGCGGATCGGATTCCTGTGCCGCCGCCGCGAGCGGAGTGACGAGCAGAAGGCCGACGAGCGACATCCGACGCATGCGCAAAGCCTCGCTTTCCGGGGGTTCGCCGAAGGTCGATTATAGGGTGTCGTGCCGATCGCCTCGCGCCGGAAGCGCCCGCCGGCGCGGCGCGGCATAATCGATGGAGGACATCGTGGCCGGAGGCAGCCCGGCGGGAGGAATCGGATGGCGCTCAACCCGGACCTGGTCGGATTCGTAGGAGAGAGCCTGGCGCGCGGCGTCGCGCGCCCGGACATCGAGGAGACGCTGATCCGCGCCGGCTGGCCGCGGGATCAGGTCGCGCAGGCGCTGGCCCGATTCGCCGACGCCGCCGGGTACCCGATTCCGGTCCCGCGGCCCGCCGTCTCCGTCAAGCCGCGCGAGGCGTTCCTGTACGCCGTGATGTTCGCGGCGCTGTTCGTGAGCGCCTTCAACCTGGGGGCGCTGGCGTTCGGCGTCGTCGATCTGGCGTTCCCGCATGCGGAGGATCCGCCGGAAGCGATCACGCGCGACGGCATCCGCTGGGCGGTGTCGCTGCTGGTGGTCGCCTCGCCGGTGTTCCTGTACGTCGCCGGGGTCCTCCGGCGGGCCGTGCGCTCGAATCCGAGCGCGCGCGCCTCGAGGCTCCGGCAGCAGCTCACCTACGTGACGCTCTTCATCGCATCGTGCGTGCTGATCGGGACCGTCGCGGCGGTCGTCTACAACTTCCTGGACGGCGCGGTGACCGTGCGCTTCGTGCTGAAGGTGCTGACCGTCGGCGCCATCGCCGGGACGGCCTTCGCGTACTACCTCCGGGAACTGCGCGACGCGGAGAGCGACCCGGAGACCTGAGCGGGATAGAATGACGTGCGCCTTCCCGGTGCCACGCGACATGACGAGACGACTGATCGCGGCGATTCTGATGGCGCTGCTCGGCGGCGCCGCCGCCCCCGGCGCCCAGGAAGGCGTCATCACCCGCAGCGAGGCGCTCGCGACGGTCTACCCGGGCGCGACGGTGACGCGCGATCGGGTCATCCTGACGCGGGAGCAGATGGGGGCGGTGGCGGCGCTCGCCCGCGTCGGCATGCAGGGCAGGATCTTTCCGCGCTACATCGCCCGGGACGCGGGCGGCGCCGTGGTCGGGCGCGCTTACATCGACACGCACACGCCGAAGACCGAGCGTCAGAGCCTGCTCATCTCCCTCGACACCGAGGGGCGTATCAAGCGGGTCGACGTCACCGTCTTCTTCGAGCCGGCGCAGTACATGGCGCCGCAGGACTGGCTGCGGCAGTTCGACGGCGAGGTGCTGCACGACGGGCTGGCCATCCGGCGCGGCATCCGGCGCATCGCCGGCTCCTCCTTCACCGGGCGGGCGATCAGCGACGCCGTCCGGCGCGTACTCGCGCTGGACCAGGTGCTGCAGGCGGAGCCGGCGCAGCCCTAGCGCCGCTTGGGTCCGGCTGATACCAGTTGTCGGTGCCGGCGTGGTACGAGAGATCCGACGGCATTCGAACAGAACCACGTCCGCAGCGCCAGGAGGACGAGCCGACGTCCAGCGACCAAGTCGACTCGGGAACGAGTTGCCGTCGGTCGCCTTGACGACGAAGTTCCTGGAGCTGTGCCAGCAGTACGGCTCCGAACAGCTCGCGGCCAGCATCGTTACGGTGGGACGCAGCACCGGGGTGCCGGGATTGCCCCAGGGCAACGACTGGACGGCGTGGAACGCCGACGAGATGCGGGCAGCGGCCGAGCACTTGCAGGCCGTGCATGGGCAGCTTCGAGTACGTAGGACGGATCGCGTTCAGGGTTGAGATGCGCTCGCGCGGCGCCCGGTTCTCCCGCCTCACGCCGCCGCGTTGCGTCAAGCTTTCCTCTCTATTCCTTCCGAATCGGCGCGAATCACGCGGGTCCTCAGCCCGGCCCCGAAGGGGGTTGCCCAATCCGGGTTTCCACCGGGACGGCCCCCGATTGAACGGCTCATCCGAGCGCAGGAAACAGGTCAGGGCGGTGGGTCACGTGTAGGCAGGCGTTGAACCCAGTCTAGCGCGCCGTCCAAGAAGAAGCAGTCGTCGGGAATGGGGCCAAGCAGGTCTCGATACCTCGTCTTCAAAGCCGCAACCCCAATCTCATCGGTTTCGAGGCCGACCACGGTAACGGCGTCGGGCGGCAGAT
>WTGR01000122.1 GCA_011523485.1 Acidobacteriota bacterium | reverse complement strand
GATCGTTTCGTGCTGCGCGCGTACTCGCCGATGATCACGATTGGCGGCGGCGTCGGCTGACGCTGCTCGACGGCGCCCGGCCGCTGAAGTACGGGGCGCGGGTACGCTTTCACCAGGGAACCAGCGAGATCATGGCCCGTCTGGCGATAGGGGCGGCGCGCGCCGCCGCCGGCGACGGCGGCGCAGAGGAGGTTCCCCGATTCCCGGGCGTACTCGAGCCGGGCGCCTCGGCGTTCGTTCGCCTGCATCTCGAGCGGCCGGTCGCACTGACGCGGGGGGATCGTTTCGTGCTGCGCGCGTACTCGCCGATGATCACGATTGGCGGCGGCGTCGTGCTGGATCCGGATCCTCCGGGCGGGCGGCTGCGCTCGGCGGCGGGCCTCCGGCGCGCGCTGCGCCTGGATGCGCTCGATGACGATGCGGCGGCGGTCCTGACGATGGTGGGAGAGGCCGGCGGCGCCGGGGTGACTATCGGGGCGCTCGCGCCCCGCATCGGCCGCAACGTCGCGGAGGTCGGGCGGATGGCGGCTGCACTCGTCGACGAGGGCGCGCTCGTCGCGATGGGAGAGCGCCTGGTCGCCGCTGCGACGGCCGAGGCTGCGGGCGAGGCGCTGCTGGCCATTGCCGGCGCCTACCATCGGGACCACCCTCTCGAGCCGGGACTGCCGCGCGAGGAAGCGCGCGAGCGCCTGGCCCGCCAGGCCGGCCCCGCTCTGTTCGAGCACGTGGCGCAGGTGCTGGCCGCCGCCGGGCGGCTTGCCGCGGGGCGCCACCTCGTCCTGTCGACGCACCGCATCGTGCTGACGGACGAGGAGACGCGCGTGAGGGACGAACTCGCCGGTCTCTTCCTGGACGGGGGACTCTCTCCGCCGGACCCGGTGATCTGGGCGCGGGAGCGGGGGGTGGATCGGGCTCTCGCCGAGCGGATGCTCAAGCTGCTGGTGCGTGACGGGACGGTGGAGCGTCTCGACGCCCTCGTGTTTCATCGCAGCGTGCTCGAACGCCTCCGGGACGACGTGGCCGGTCTGCGGACCGGCGCGGCGGCCGAGCCGGTTCGCATCGATGTGGCCTGGTTCAAGCAACGCTTCGGCATTACCCGCAAGTTCGCGATTCCGCTGCTCGAGTACCTGGATCGGGTACGCGTGACGCGACGGTTCGGGCGCGAACGCATCGTGGTCTGAAGGAGAGGGCCGGCGTTCCCGACGGGAGCGGGCGGGAGGGGGCCGCTCCCGATGTGAGGGGAGCCGCTCCCGGCGGGAGCGGCCCCCTTGCCTGAACGGTGCTACAATCACCTGATCCGTATCGGGCCCGGAGGACGCCCCACGACCTATGGCGATGTATGAGGAAGGACCGTGCTTTACGGTCGGCGTGTTTCAGGACGCGGCATGGGCATCGCGCGGGCTTTCCGCGCTGGCCGCGGAGGGCTTTCCGCCGGAGGCGCTCTCGATTCTGGCGAAGCAGGCGCCGGACGTAGCCGACTTGATGGAAGAGACCTTCGGTGCAGGTGTGGAACAGTCGCTCGTGGAGGTTTCGGGACTCGGCCCCGCGTTGGCCCACGGCGCTCTCGTGGAGACGTTGCAGGGCGCCGACAACGCGCTCGGTGCGAGCGGCGTGGCGGCCACCATGCGCCGGGCGGGGTTCCAGGCGCACGACGGGTTCATCTTCGAGACGCTCACTGCGCGCGGCGGCGTTCTGATCGCCGTGGCCGGCGAGCCCCGAGCGGCCGATGCGCTGGCGCTGATGCACGCCTACGGCGGCGGCAACGCAGCCATCGGCGCGTGGGGTGGGCGGGTCTGACCTCGCCCCGGCCGTGCCCTTCGCCTGCACGGGAGCGGCCGGAGCCGGCTCGCGAAGGAACAGCCATGTTCGGCGGTTGCCGATTTGCGGCAGGTTGGGCAAAATGGGTTGAGGAGGCGCGCCCTTGGGCCAGGGTCTCGGTCTCGGTCAGATTCGGTTTCCAGCCTCGCACACGTCGTACACCCCGCCCGACAGACGACGTCGCCGGTCATCCGTCGTGCCAGCGGCCGGCCCTCTCCGCCTGAAGGCCGCTCGCAAGCCGGGCGCCGACACCACGGCCGGCGTTCGGGCCGCCGACGGTACGCTCTCGATACTGCCGGACGACGTCGCGCCGGCGGACGCGCCTTTCCTGTTGCGGGCCAGCCAGCAGCGCGTGGGCGGCTCGGTAGCGGCATCGCTCACCAGCCACGCGGTCGGTCTGGGGATCGCGGCCCTCGTGCTGAGCCTGGCTCCCGAACAGGTATACGAGTTCGTGGAGCAACCCAACTTCGCCGGCATCGTGTGGATTCCCGAGGACGGTCCGGGCGGCGGCGGCGGTGGGGGCGGCAACGAGTCTCTGGAGATGCCGCGGCTGGCCGAGATCGAGGGGCCGGACGAGGCCGCATTGAGCGTGCCCGTCTCCGAGCCGATCCCGGTCGAGCCGGAGCCGGAACCCGAGCCGGAACCCGAGCCCGAGCCGATCGAGACGCAGGAGCTCTCGATTCCCGCCGTGCCGATGGCGAGCGCGCCCGAGACGACGCCGGGCGTGCTCGAGGGACTCACCGCCGACTCCGAATCCTCGCAGGGCAGCGGGACCGGCGGCGGCGCGGGGAGCGGCGAGGGCGGCGGCGCCGGGCCGGGGCAGGGTGACGGGTTGGGTCCGGGCGAAGGCGGCGGCACCGGCGGCGGCGTCTACCGTCCGGGAACCGCCGGCCTCGTCATTCCGCGCCTCCTGCGGGATGTGAGGCCGGAGTACACGGCCGAGGCGATGCGGGCGCGGATTCAGGGGACCGTCTGGCTGGACGTCGTCGTCCTGCCCACCGGCGAGGTCGGCGACGTCACGGTCAGCAAGTCGCTGGACCAGGTGTTCGGCCTCGACGATCAGGCGATCGCGGCCGCGAAGCAGTGGCTGTTCGCGCCCGGGATGCGCTTCGGCGAGCCGGTCGCGGTGCTCGTCAGCCTGGAGCTTTTCTTCAACCTGCGCTGATGAGCCGGCGCGGCGTCGTCGCTGGCACTCGGGCGGGTCGGTTGACAGCCGCGCGTGGCGGGCGAATCCCCCGGCCGGCGGGCTGTCGTCAGCGGGCGAGACGCTCCGTCGTCGGCGAGAAAAGAGAAGCGCCCGGACAGGCGCGCAGCCTGCCCGGGCGCGTCGAGAGATCCAGCGGGATTGGCGCGAGCTCCTAGTACATCCCGCCCATGCCGCCACCGTGGGGGCCCATGCCGCCGCCGGCCGGCTCCTTCTTCTCCTCGGGAATCTCCGAGACCAGCGCCTCGGTCGTCAGCAGCAGCGAGGCGATCGAGCCGGAATTCTGGAGCGCGGTCCGCACGACCTTCGTCGGGTCGATGACGCCCGCCGACACCAGGTTCTCGTACTTCTCGTTCTGGGCGTTGAAGCCTTCCTGCTCGTCGCCCGCCTCGCGGACCTTCTGGACGACGATGGAGCCCTCGAACCCGGCGTTCTGGGAGATCCAGCGCATCGGCTCCTCGAGCGCCCGCCGGATGATGTTGACGCCGATCTGCTTGTCGCCGGCGAGGTTGACGTCCTCGAGCGCACCGGAGGCGCGGAGCAGTGCGACGCCGCCGCCCGGGACGATGCCCTCCTCGACCGCCGCCTTCGTCGCGTGCATCGCGTCCTCGACGCGCGCCTTCTTCTCCTTCATCTCGGTCTCGGTCGCCGCGCCGACCTTGATGACCGCGACGCCGCCGACGAGCTTGGCCAGCCGTTCCTGCAGCTTCTCGCGGTCGTAATCGGAGGTCGTCTCCTCGATCTGCGCACGGATCTGCTTGACGCGGCCCTCGATGGCGGCCTGTGTGCCGTCGCCCTCGACGATGGTCGTGTTGTCCTTGTCGATGGTGACCTTCT
>WTGR01000929.1 GCA_011523485.1 Acidobacteriota bacterium | reverse complement strand
TTTTGGCAAGCTATTTGGCACCCTGTGAGCGACCCCCTTGCGGCGGTCGCTCACAAATCGACTTTTCCCTGCGGGAAGGCCTGAATTCGTTATTTGGCAGATTATTTGGCAGGAAAAACGTGTGCACGTACACTCTCCGAGCCGAGATCATATCGTCAGAAAGCGACGGTTCCTGGAAGGCGGCCGAGCAGCCCGCCGATGGACCGCCCCGACCACGGCGGGGCGACCGTGCGAGATGTCTGTCATCGGGATCGGCACGGCGCCCCGGCCCTGCGTATCGTCACCACCGCACGCGCGCCGAACCGCGCGAATCGTCCGCGACGATCGCCGATGCGATTCCTCGAGAAGCGCCGTCGGCGCCGCATCGGAGGCGGTCGTCGAAGCACGCCTCCCTCGACGACACGCTACCTGCACTAGGAGATGCAACGCGCGAGAGTCGTGCCGGAGCGAAGCGACACAAACCGAGAAATCGGCCCGGTGCGGTCCCGACCCGACACGCGGATCCGGCGGTCGCCAGGAACCCCGTACGGCCCGGCACGCCGCGCGCGTAGTGACGCAGCGCAATCGAGCCGCGGAGACCAACCCGATGAACGCTCCATCGGGGGACTTCGAAAAGGAGAAATCGCGACGGGTCACGAGCGCTGAACCCGGTGGCGGCGCCCGAGAGAACCGCCGCAAGCGCACCCGGCAACCGCCGCAGAAGCCCACGACCAGGTGCGCCGGCACGCCCTGCGACGCAGCCGCACCGTCTGACCCGTGCCGACTGCGCAGAGCCGACAGCTTGTGTAAACCGTCGCCAGGGCGACGGCTCGGCTCGCCCGCGCCGAGACTCCGGGTCGGAGCGGGAATCGGCTGCCGCAGCGCCGCCCGATATCACGAGGCGCGGAAGCGACACAACGAGCCGATTCGTCGAAACGCGATCGCGAAACGGAACACCACGAAACAGCATGGCGCAGCAACGCAGAACGACGACACGCCGCATCGCGACAGTGATCCGCTGACGCAACCATGCGAGCCGCGCACCGCGCGGGAAACGTCGCGCCGATCACAGACGACATGCGACACGCAGGCGAGGGCGAATGCATCCCGAAGAGGAACGATGCGGCGACACCGCATCGGCACGACGCACGCGGCACCTCCGGCGGCACCTTGCGGCGGCGGCGCGCGAACGCCGTCCTGTACGACGAGGCGCCGCAGGCCGGCGTGGCCGGCTCGTGAACCACCGAGCCCCAGGAATCTGACCCGTGCGCGGCTCGACGAAGCGCCACGCCGAAGACGGCTACGCCTCGCCGGTGTCCGGAAGCCGACACGCCGTGCGGCGCCGGGTAGGAGGTCGCCGAGTCGGCCGAGCCGCGTTGCCGCTGACGCCGAAGCGGGGGCTCGACGAGGACCGTCGACCCGAATGGGGAGCTTGCGCGGAGGCGACCAGTTCCTCGCCGATTACGTCCTGCGCTGGGCGACGTCGCGTATCCGGACGCCTGGCACGACCGATGCCTGCTCGATGTCCGGAACTGCCCCGGCGAGCGAGTGCTCATCCGCGGGAACCAGACGTGGACCGTGAGGCGCTGCGCGGCGGGCTGTAGGAGGCAGCGTTCGCTGGCGGTGTGCGCTACCGGCCCGCCGCTGTTCCGAGCCACTGCCCGCTGCACGAGCTGGCAGTCGGCGCGCTGACTTGTCCACGGACACCCGCACAACCAGTTCGGCGTCGGCGCACCGGTACCCGGGTTCGGCACGATTCCGACGCTCAACGTGGCGGTCGCGATGACGGCGCCGACCACCCCTGCAGATGCGCTTGGCTTCAAGAGGTCGCAATCCCGGGTCCGCACGCCGGCGCTCTGCATCGGGAGCTGCGTGTCGAGCCCGCCTGTCTCGGCGCGCACCTCGGCCAGGCCCGGCTTGAAAACTGGTCGGCGTGACTTGGTTGCCGTGCTCGGTCAATACGACGCAGACCGATCCGGCGTCACGGTGACGCCGGCGTCTCGACGCGCCGCCAGCGGGCGACGTCGCCCTCGTCGTCCGAATACACGCGGAACTGGTCGGGAGGCGCGCCGACCAGCTGGTAGTCGACCGCGCGGACGGTCGCCTCGGTTTCGGGGTTCACCGTCGTGAAGGCGTTGATCATCGCCACCGGGACGCCGTTGCCGTCGTGCAGCGTGTCGCCGATGCGGGCCTGCGTCAGGCGGAGCGGTCGCCGTCGCGCGGTGGCTTCCGTGCTCACGCAGCCGACACCAGCACGTCGGCCGCGGAAGATCCGAGCCCGAAGCGAGGGAACCCGCGTCGCTCGGTGCGTCGAAGTCGACCTGGGACCTGCTCGAGGGCCACCAGGCGATGACGCCGCACCGGCGCCAAGCGCGGGCGACCGACTCGACAACGTGCGACGGCAGGGCTCGAACGCCGTGCCATACGACGGCCGTGCCGCAGACCCGGCTGGGCCGGCTCGTGCACGGCGGGCCCGGAAACCCGATACGTGCCCGGCTGGCGAGCAACGTCACAGAAGCGCCACGTCCGGTGCGCGGCACGGTTCACGGCTGCGTTTCCTGCCGCCGGAGCGGCGAGCCTCCCGCTCCCGCGGAGGCTTCGCCGTCAGGATTCGCTGCGCCACCTCGTTGCGGTACCGGTTCCACACGACGTCGGGGCGCAACGTGGCCTTGTGCTGGTACAGGATGGCGCCGTCCTGGATGGTGTGCGTGTGCAGCGGCGGGCCCTTGCGGTTGTGGAGCAACTCGACCCGTTGCGCCCCTGGCTGCCTGCGGCGCGGCCTGGTCGATGATGCCGCGCTGGCGCGCGACCAGCGCAGTCGGCGTCCAGATTGCGGTGCCGGGCGCGCATCGCCAGCACCTTCACGATTCCGGCAGCCGGCCCGGACGGCGCGGCGGCCGCCCACACCCAGACCCCGCCGCCGGCCCCGGAACTAGGCTAGGTGAGCCGCCGCGTGTCCTGGTGGTCGACGACGACCCGCGGACGCTGCGCTTCGTCCGCGACGCGCTCGCCGAGGCCGGCTACGCCCCGCTGGTGACGGGCTCGCTGCACGACCTGCCGCGCACCATCCGGACCGAGAGGCCGCGGCAGGTGCAGCTCGACTGATGCTGCCCGATGTCGACGGCATCGAGCTGATGCGCCAGGTCCCCGAGCTCGCCGACCTGCCGGTCATCTTCATCTCCGGCTACGGCCGCGACGAGACCGTCGCGCGGGCGCTCGAGGCGGGCGCAACCGACTACATCGTCAAGCCCTTCTCGCCGACCGAGCTGGTCGCCCGGGTCCGGGCCGCGCTGCGGCGGCACGAGGAACCCGAGCCGTTCGTGCTCGGACAGCTCGCCATCGACCACGGGCAGCGCGGGTGGCGCTAGGCGGGGAGGAGGTCGAGTTCACCGCCACCGAGTACGAACTGCTGCGCGTGCTCTCGCTCGACGCCGGACGGGTCGTCACCTTCGAGACACTGCTGCGCCGGGTCTGGGCCAAGCGGGAGAACGCCGACGCGAACCTGGCGCTGCATCCACTGGTCGGCGGTCTCGCAGTCCACTCCTTCCAGCGCCGGGACCATCTTCGCAGACACTCCCGCCTCAAACGTCCAGCCCGCGCCACAAGCGTCCCGCGCGCTGAATCGCCGCGCCGGCCGAGCACCATCCGTTCCCGTCCGGGTACCGTGCAATCATGCGCCTCGACTGCGAATCACGCGCCCGCGGGCCCCGCGCCGACGCCAGGCAGCGGTCGCCTCCTTCGCGGCCGGACGGCCCCAACGAACGACGACACACAGAACAAATAGCCCCTCCTCCACCAACGGTAGCCCCACCCCCACGATCAATGCTACGATGCAGGGCTCTCAATGATTGACGCCTTGCCCCTCCCTCGGACAACCCCCGGT
>WTGR01000265.1 GCA_011523485.1 Acidobacteriota bacterium | reverse complement strand
CGCCGTGTCCGCCGCCCTCGATGGTGATGAGCTGGTTCGGCACGCCCCATTCGTCGAGCAACTCGTGCAGGCGTGTCGCGTGGTCGTAGGGCACGATGGAGTCGGCGTCGCCGTGAATGGTCAGGATCGGCGGCGTGTCGCCGTTCACGTAGTTGGTCGGGGAGACGCGGCGCGCGACGTCGTCGCGGTCGCTGCGGCTTCCCAGCCACGCCTCGGTGAAATTGCCGGAGGTTCCCGGTTCCCGGTGGGCCAGGTCGTAGACGTCGGTGATGCCGTACCAGTTGATGATGGCGGCCACCTCGAGCGGGGCGGTCGACGGAGGGCCGATCGGCCACATGCGGTTCCGGTCGCCGGGGCACTGCCGGTCCAGGCCGGCCGACGCCGGCAGCATGCCGGTCGTGAGCGACAGGTGGCCCCCGGCGGAGTTGCCGGTCACCACGATGCGATCGAGATCGAAGTTGTACTGCTCGGCGTTGCGGTAGACCCAGCGCAACGCGCAGCGGCAGTCCTCGACCGCGGCGGGGGCGTGCGCCGTGCCCGCGAGCCGATAGGAGACGTTGACCACGTTCCAGCCCATCTCCAGCCAGGGGAGAACGGTCAGCGCCGAGGACTGCCGGCTGCCGTTGGTCCAGCCGCCGCCGTGGATGTAGATGAGGGTCGGGGCCGGTTCGGACGCCGTGCGGGACCGGTAGACGTCGAGCGTCAGGTCCTGTCCGCCCGCGCGCTGGTAGGTGATGTTCGGGGTCAGGCTGTAGCTGGTGGCCACCCGCACGAACGCCGCTGCCGCGTCGTCGGTTTGCGCGTTCGCCGCCACGGGTGCGCCGAGTCCAATCATTGCGGCCAGGCCGATCGCTGCCAGGCTGGAGAATCTCATTGCTGTCGCCTCGCTTTCTGTCCTTGTGGATGCACGTTCCAAGCGGATGGATACACCTTTCGGGGGTACTCCGAACCCGCTGATTCTGTCATTCCTCCGGCAGCCAGTCGAGCGGGAACGCGTGATATCCCCCGGAGCCGGCGCGCGCAACGCTCGAATCATGGCCGCGTTGCGCCGTGAAGCGCCAACAGAAGCGTGTCCACATGCTGGCGCGCGCGCAACGCTCGAATCATGGCCGCGTTGCGCCGGGCCGCGAGCGCTGCCGCCTGCTACCCGGAGCGAAGGCGCGCGAGCGCGCCGCCGCCGGCGAAGGTGGCCGCGTCTCCCAGCGCCTCCTCGATCCGCAGCACCTCGTTCCACTTCGCCATCCGCTCGGACCGTGCAAACGAGCCCACCTTGAGCTGGCGGGCGCTCCAGCCGACGGCGAGATGGGCGATGGTCACGTCCTCCGTCTCGCCGGAGCGCGCCGAGACGATGGTGGCGAAGCCGGCCGTGCGCGCCGCACCGAGCGCCGCGCGCGTCTCGGTCACCGTGCCGGCCTGGTTCGGCTTGACGAGCAAGGCGTTGCAGGCCCGGTCGCGGGCGGCCCGCTCGACCCGCCTGGCGTTGGTGACCAGGTAGTCGTCGCCGACGATCTGCACGCGGTCGCCGACCGTTGCCGTGAAGCGCCGCATGCCGTCGATATCGTCCTCGGCCAGCGGATCTTCTATCGACACGATGGGATACCGGTCGACCCAGTCGATCAACAGCGCGATGAGCGCATCGCGATCGACGGCGCGTCCGTCGCGGCCGAGCCGGTACCGTCCGTCCTCGTGGAACTCCGAAGCGGCGACGTCCAGCGAGATGGCGAGATCGTCGCCGGGCTTGCGCCCGGCGTCCTCGATGGCCCGGACCAGGAACTCCAGGGCATCCTCGTTGGTGTCGAACGCCGGCCAGTAGCCCCCCTCGTCGGCGACCCCCTGCAGCCGGCCGGCCCGCGCCATCCGCGCGCCGGCGGCGCGATACACTTCGGCCGTCCACTCGAGCGCCTGCGCGAAGGTCGATGCCCCGACCGGCATCACCATGAAGTCCTGGATGTCGACCCGCCGTCCGGCGTGGGCGCCGCCCCCGAAGATCTGGATCTCGGGCAACGGAAGCAGGGCCGTGCCGTCGCCGAGGAGGTAGCGCCACAGCGGCAGCCGGGCGGCGCCGGCGGCCGCGTGCAGCGCCGCCAGCGAGACCGCGATCAGCGCGTTGCCGCCGAGCCGGCTCTTGTTGCCGGTACCGTCGAGATCGACCAGCGCCCGGTCGAGTCCGGCCTGATCCGTCACGTCGCGCCCGCGCATCGCCGGCGCGATCTCCTCGCGGACGTTGCGCACCGCGGACGTCACGTCGTACCCGCCCAGGCGCGTCCCCCCGTCCCGCAGATCGACCGCCTCGCCGCTGCCCGTCGAGGCACCGGCCGGCGCAATCGCGCGCCCGGCGACGCCGCCGGCGAGACGGACCTCGGCCTCGACGGTCGGGCGGCCGCGAGAGTCCCATACCCGGCGGGCCGACACCTGTTCAATCGTGGACCGTGTGCGCGTCATGCGGGCGCCATGCCGGGGACCGGGCGCGTCCGCGGGTGCGCGGCCCCGATCGTCGACGGTGGAATCGGTCTCATTGCACGGACCCGGGCAGCGCCTCGGCCCAGGCCTCCCGCACCGCGGCGAGGGTTGCCGGCGGGTTCGCGATCAGCGGCCGGGCCGTCCGCCGCACGCGCTCCCGGTCCGCCTCCGCGGTGATGTACTCGACGGGCGACTTGCCGTCGACGCGGGCGAGGAACAGCCCGGGCAGCAGGTGCGCCGCCCGCTCCTCGAGCAGGGCCCGCGCCTCCCACTCGACACCCGCGAGGTACGTCTCCGCCAGCGCATCGAACGATCGCAGGAACGCGGCGGTTGCCCGCGGCGTCCAGAGGCACTTGAGCAGCAGGTGGTTCAGGCAGAAGGCCAGGTCGAAGGCGGGGTCGCCGTACCACGCGCACTCGGCGTCCAGGAAGATCGGACCGTCCGGGCCGATCAGGATGTTCTTCGGGCTGACGTCGCCGTGCACCAGCGCATGCTTCGTGCCCGCCGTGCGTGCGACGATGGCCTGCAGCCGTTCTGCGAGGTCGGGGTGCCGGGCCGCCGTCGCGACCAGGTACGGCTCCAACCGGATCGCGTAGAAGATGTCGTCGGTGGCGAAGCGCGCCCGTACGTCGGCGCGGCCGGCGGTGGCGCCATGGATCGCGGCCAGGCGCTTCCCGACGGCACGCGCGGTGGTCTCGCTGGCGACGCCGTCCCGGAGCTGGGCTTTCCAGAGCGGATGTGCCGCCGGGTCCAGGAAGCCCATCACGAAGCAACCCGCCTCGACGTCGTGCGCGACCAGCCGCGGCACGCTCGACGGCGCGATCCGGCCGGCTTCGCGCATCCACTCCCATTCGTAGCGGTTCCGTTCGACCGGCGCCTCCCAGAGGGCGGCGACTTTCAGCCGGGGTAGCGCCCGCTTCACGCACACCGTGCCGGCGGGCAGATCCACCCGCCAGATGTCCGAGGAGACGCCGCCGGCGAGCGGCGTCATCGGCGGCGGCGCCTGCGCCGGAACGAGGCCCATTCGGGTGAGCGCCTCCACGATGATGGCGTCGGGTTCTGGCACCGTCCCGCGTATGATAGCCAGCGGTGCGCGGAAAGACCGCCCTTGACCGGCGGCCGTAGCGGGCGTACCTGCCGTGGTTCGAAGCCGCCAGCGATGAACGTCGTCTACCACTATTCGGCCGGTCCGGGCCTGACCACCCGGCTCGCGGCGCTCGCGCGCGAGGGTCTGTCGGTCTCGGTCTGCGCGATGTCGGACCACGTACGCTTCGCCGAGCTGCTGCCCGCGACCGAGGCGCTGTGGCATCTGCTCGAGCCGGTCACCGCGGAGGTCGTCGCCGCGGCGCCTCGCCTGCGCCTCGTCCAGAAGATCGGGGTCGGCGTCAACACCATCGATCTGGAGG
>WTGR01000239.1 GCA_011523485.1 Acidobacteriota bacterium | reverse complement strand
GCGTCGAAAGGCTCTCGTGCAGACGCCGCTTCCAGGCGCGCGCCTCCTCGTAGCCGGCGAACCCGGCCGGCGCCCGGCCGCGCCGGTCGTGCGCGTAGTGCTCGAGCCAGACGCCGCCGGCCGCCGTCACCGGCGCCGCCGGGTCTGGGTCGTCCGGCAGGTAGAAGTCGGGCCGGTAGTCCCTCAGGTCCTCCGGGGAGCGTCGGCCCCCGCCGCGGCCGCAAGTAGGTCGGTGATTTGGGGCCGGCTGCTGGTCGTCGCTGCGGAGCGCGCGCCGGATCGAGGACCGGATCGCCGCCGCCGGCCGGGGACTTCGAGGTGGTCATCCAAGTGCTCGATGTGGGGAGTCAGGAGGGTGTTTATGCGCGGTTTCGTGCCGTCCGCAGCCGTGGTGGAGCTGGCCGTTCGTCGTGACGATGACCGTCGCAAGGGACGAACGCGGGTCGGTCGGACATCGATGGAGAGTTCGCGGCGCGTGGTTGATAGCCCGGACGGCGCGCTCCCTAGGCGGCGAGGCAGGCGGGTGAGCGGGACCACACCAGCCGCCGGGCTGCGCCGCGGCCTTGAGACGCGCGAGGAGCGCGACACGGCCCTGGTCGCCTACACCCATCGACGCCGCGGCGGTCGAGGCCGGGACCGCGGTCAACCGCTTTCGCGGGGCGGATACTCGCGATCCTCGAGCGCGCACGCCGGCGCGGACGCTGACGATCGGGGCCGCATCACGCGGATCCAGCCCCGCTCAGGAGTCTCGAACGTGGGCCAGCAGGACCCGCGCCACGCCCACGAAATCGACGAGAGGGGCAGTCCCAGAGCGATGCAGAGCGCCGATCCGGGCGATCCGGCGGGGCCACGCCGGCCGGCGCATGACGCCGGTGACCTCGGCTGTCACACCCGGAGCGGATGATCGCGGGTCCGATGACCGACGCCGAACGGGCCGCCTACCACGACCGCGTGCTGCGCGCGGCGACGCATTTCGATAACGCGCACGATGTCGTCCACCAGGCCCTCGCGTTCGCGGAGCTGATCCGGGCGGCCAGGGCCGCCGAACGGTCCGGCGCCTGGCCGCTGCCGAGAACCTGACCTGAGGGCATGCAGCAGCTCCCGATCGGTCGGATCCGGAGAATCGGGACCAAAATCCGGAGATCCGGGCCGCCAGGGTGGACCTGGGAGACGATTTCCGGAGGTCCTTCAGGCCGTCCGGAAACGGCGCGCCGCAGCACGGCGCTAAGCCAGCCTGGCGCGCATTTGTGAGCCTCATGGAGCAAGGCATCCCGGCCGCGATCCGCAAACGGTGGGACCAGTGGGATAGCGACGACCGGGAGTGGCTCGTCGCGTTCCGCCGGGCGCTGTGCGAGCAGTACGCCGGGGCGGTCACCCGCGCCGTGCTGTTCGGGTCGCTGGCCCGCGGCGAGCAGACCGAGGACAGCGACATCGACGTGCTCGTGATCGTCCGCGACGAGGCGGCCGACACGACGTCGGCGATCGAGACGACCGGGTCCCGGCTGTCGCTGCAGTCGAAGGCGCTCGGGTCGGTGATCGCGGTCACGACCAGCGAATGGGCAGCGCGCGCTGCAGCTCGCACGCGGTGGCACCACGACGTCGAGACACATGGAGTGAGCATTCTCTAGGGCCGAGCGCCGCGCGTGAGATACAGCGTGGGAGAACGGGCAACCGGCAGCGCGCCGAGGCCCGAAAAGACTGGCGTCAGCGCGGCCCGTCATGCTCCCGGGGGCGTCGCCCGACGAGGTTGAGCGCATCACGACCGCCGCGCCGCGCGCCGGCCAGCGGCCGCCGGCGTTCGTGCGGCTCGCCGCACTCGCGGCGGGCGAGGTCCACAGTCCGCCAGCGCCGGTCGCCCCCGTCGGGATCGTCGCGACCGGCGGAAGCCGTCGCGGCCCGCGGCGCGCCTCGCGCGCCTCGGGTCGCTACTGAATCAGACCGTCCGGCTCGCGCACCAGGGCAAGGCGCCGATCAAGGACGAGCTGAGGAAGCTCATCGAGGCTTGCCCGCGACCAGGTTGCCGGCAGCTTCGTGCCGAACCGCAAGAAGGCCATCGAGACCCGGCGGGAGTTCGCCGACCAGGTTGCCGGCTTCGAGCCGGAGACGTCCCTCTCGAAGTCGCGTCAGGCCGACTAGCAGCGGCAGGGCCCGGAAGGCCGCGCGGGACCGAGTACGCGCCTCGCCTAGGTGCCCGCGGCGGCCGCCGCGGGCGCAGCCCTACCGCGGCCCCGGGCCGGCCGGCACGAACCACGGCCGACCGGGGCGAGTGGAACGCCCTGTTCGAGCGTCAGCGGCGCCGTCCGGCGCCGTCCGGCGTCGAGCTGAGACACCGGGTCCGCCTCGTTCACCGGCAGGGCACCCTTCGGGCGGTTCGTGCAGGAGTGGCGCGAGCTGTGGGCCGAGGTCCGCTACGCGTTCCGCCGAGAAGGCCGGCGCCGGCGGGCACCAGGCCCCCCCGATCACCACGACCGGCACGGGGCCTTGGCGCGGCGACCGGCGGCACGGCGCGGCCGGCCCGGGCAAGCGGTAGAGCGTCGTCAGAGCCGCCGAGACAGCCGCTCGCGCAAGGGCCTCGCGACGACGGGCTCGTGGTGCGCGATCCGGTTGCGCAGCGCGTCAAGCGGCTCCGTGGGAACTGCCGGCGCGTCAGGGGGCGCGGTTGGTGGGGAAACGCATCGCGCCGGGCGCCAGAGCGTCTTCTCGTAGTCGGCCTTGGGGCCGGCCCCGTTCGATGCGGCCTCCGCGGCCGAGCAGCGCGACCCAGAAGCCGAACGCGGGAAGGCGCTTGACGAAGGAGGGAAATGGAACAACCGGGACGACGAACAACAGCAAGAGAAGGAAATGGAACGATTCGGACGACGAACAACAGCAAGAGAGGGGATCCGTACATCGAGGCGTTTCTGGAACGGGTCGCAGTTCGCGCACCGCCCTGGGAGCGTCGGCTGCAGGCCTTACCTGGCGGCCGGCGGGCAGCCGCCGAAGCCCGTGGCCGTGTCGGAGAAGCGGGGCCGCCGAGTTCGACCGGACACCCGGAAACCAAGCAGCCCGGGGGCGACCCGGCGGCTACGCCGCCGCCGCCGAGGCCCGTGATCCTGAGGAGGTGAATCATGAACGAGAACGAGCGCCGGCACTACTTCCACGCCGGCAGGTACGGCGGCACAATGGACACGGTCTGGGAGACGGTCACCGGCCTCGCGGCCGGCATCGAGAACCTGCCGGGCTTCAACGATCTCGAGGCGGACGACCCGGTGATGCGCATCTGGGTGAAGTTGCAGCAGATTCTGAAGATCGGCAACATGGCCCCGGGTCCGGTGGCCGAGATCCTGAAGGAGAACGACGGCAGGATCTGATAATCGGATCTTTCGGCAAACCGGATCGGCCCAGCGTTCACCGCAGGTCCGTGCAAGAATCGACTCGGCGGCCGCCGCGCCTTCGTCTCGAAGTCGGCCGAAACCGCCTACCCGCGAGCCGCCGTCCGATATGCTGTTTGGTTGGCCTGATCGAGAACAGTGGTTCCAGCACACCCTGCGCCACGCACGCGACGTGGCGCAGGGTGGACGGAGAAATCCGGTGGATCCCCTGTCTGCTGCCCGAGGGCCTGCCCCTGCGCGTCGATCCCGAGTGCCGGCGGGCACTACATGCGCGCCAACGTCATGATCACGCTGGCGGGCGTGGTCCGCGAGGACCTGCACGAGCTGCGGGACACCCTTGCCGGCCCGGCGACCCGGGAGCAGCCGGGAAAGAGCCAGTGCCGGGGCCGTTCGACCTTCCACCAGCGGTGATGGTCGCGGCGGCCGGGCGCATCCCGGTCGGTCGAGCGGGATCGGGGGCCGAGCGGGAGACGGCGGCGGGAGGCGGGCCCGGGGG
>WTGR01000137.1 GCA_011523485.1 Acidobacteriota bacterium | reverse complement strand
CTGTATCCCGGTTGGGATCGGTATCACTATGGATCTTTCGACGTGCGGGCTCGTACCAACTACGGCGCCTGGGCTTCGCCGCTGTCCCAAAGCACCGAGCCCTGGATTCGCTTTCCCAGCAACCTCACTGGCCCGTTTCACCTCAGCGGCGGCGGTGGCATGACCCTGGCCTGCGCCGGGTTCGCGCTCGTGATGATGCACGGCGCCGGAGACGGCAGCAACTACGGCGTCTACCCGGACGTTCCACGCGACGTCGATGGCAACCCCTGCTATTCGACCGCCCGTCTCATCGTCCTGCGTGGCCAGTCCGAGGGGCGCTGCGAGCCGGATCTCCGGGAGCGCTACGACCTCACCGATCGCTTCTACGCGTCGTTTGACCCGGCGACCGAGACCCGCACGATCCCGGAGCTCGTTGCCGCGTTCGGCGCGATTCGCACGCCGTTGTTCCCGGAGGCCGACTACACCACCTACATGCCCCACGTGATGGGGCGCCGCGTGGAGCTCGGGCTGTTCACCGTTGCCGAGCTGGCCTCAGCCGATCCGCAGTGCCGTCCCGACGGGTACACGACGCCCTACACCGGCTTCATCAACCACGAGTCCGATACCGGTCAGATCGGCACGCGCGCGCCGCGAACCCCGGAGGTCGGTCCTCGCGACAACCGCAATCCCATCGGTGGCAGCGCGACGATTCGCCAGTTCCCGGGCCTGTGGGCGGCGCCCGACGGATTCGGCTGGTTTCAGCACAGCAAGTCCGATCTCGGCTGCCTCTACATGGCATACACCCCGGAGTGGAGCTATCTCCAACGCGCCGAGCCGCTTCGCCAGAGTCACGTCTATCAGGCAATGGCCCTCATCACCAACTACCGCGGAACGTAACCCGAGTGATGCCGTGGGCGTCACCGAGCACGAGGCCGCGGGCGGCGGCCAGCTCTATGGCTACCACACGGAGGTGCGCGGCGAGGCCACCGTCCGTGCTCGCCAGGCCGCGATTGCCACGGCGGGTACGACGACGCCGTATCCGCAGGACCTCGGGCATGACTATGCCTCGGCGGTCGGCGTTCGCGACACGCCGTACTCGTTCCGCGATTTCGCCTGTCCCACCGCGGGCTCCGGCTACTACGGCATGGGCGTTGGCGCTGTCGGGCCGGAATGCCAGGACCATCGCGAGAACCCGGCCGCGCCGTGGCGGGACCGCGATCCGCGCATCGACGAGCGGGCCGCCAGTGCGCGGTACCCGACCGGCACGCCGTGCATCCCCGAGACTGACGACAACCCGCTCGCACCGTACTACAACGTCCGAGGGGTCAATCCCGACGATCCCGATCAGCCCGGCCCGCTGCTGTGTCACGACTCCGAGCAGGATGCCGACGGCAACTTCGTTCCGTCGCCCACCTCGATTGGCGCCTACAGCAGCGCTGATTTCGCTGGCGGCGATGGCGCCCAGTGGGTCCTCGAGTACAGCGGGGACGGCTCGGACGTCACGCTTCAGCCCGCTCTCGAGCGTCAGCTTCGTCCTACTTCGTACGTCGTTCTTCCGGATAACGCTGCACGGGCGCTCGGGGCTCCAGGCTCTCAGGTGCTTACCTTCTCGATGTACGGGCAGTTGACCGACACCAGGACCGGCATGCTCAGCCTCGACGTCGAGCGCAACGAGATCTGGGGTATGTGGGCTCTTCCATACGAGTATCGAATCCAGAGCGAGGAAGCCTATGCTGGTCTCGCCCCCGGCTGGGGTGGAACGGATGCAGCTGACGCCCCAGCCGACGCGGCCTGGATCCGCCACGACGGTCCCGTGCGCTTCTTCGGCGCGATGGCGCTCGGTGGCACCGGCGGCTGCACGCTTGCGCCGGCCCCGGGGTTGCCCGACGGCGGCGACCAGTACGGCATCATCCGGAACGTCCTGGAGTCGGACCAGTCGATTGTGTGCCTGCTGCCGCTCGACTCCGCGATCGCCCAGCCGACCGGGGCGTGCCCGAACCCGTTCGTCTTCTAGCTCTGCCGTGTGAGGGGGCGCATCCTCGGTTTCGGATCGTGGATGCGCTCCCGAAGCCGTGACTCGTGTCGGTCCATTCGACCACGGGGTTCGGATCTCGTTCCGCGACATCGCGTGTTCGCCGCGGCGCGTCTGCCCGCCCTGACGCACATCCACCGCCAGCGTCCCCACACGCGGCGGCGCACCGGCGGCCGCCGCACTCCACAGCGAGACGGACACAACGAGCCGCGACCACACCGACGCCTTCATCGCGTTCTTCCCGTCGTCGAAGACGATGCCCGCTCAGCCGTCTGCTCCCGCATCCTCGTAGCGCACCACCTGCTCCGTCCGATACGACGTCAGCCGTGCCAGACCGAGCCAGACCGCCTGGCAGACATCCATCAACGCCACCGGACTCCCGAAGCCGTCAACCGGCGTCGACGTCGCCCACGAGATCGTCCGGTCGCCGCGCCGCACCGGGTACTCGGCCGCCCCGAATAGCTCCCGCTGCCGTAGCGCCGCATCCACCGCGGCTGTCGTCGCCGCGCGAAAACCGCCGAGATCGCGAACAGCCCGCGGCCACGACCACGCACGCGCCAGCGACGTTCAGGCATCATCCTTTCGGAGCAAAGGCGCTATCGCAGTCCCGGCCCGTTCCCACCTGTCCGTTTGGCCCGCTGGAAACGTTCCCCAGCCGGCGAAGCTTCGGACCGGGACCGCGAGACTCACTCACGCCTTCCCTTCGACGAAGCCGGCATCGCGACATCGAGCGGTGTCAAGCCCGGCCGGGTCGTCGGCGAACAGCGCGAAGTTGTCTACGTAGCGCAGATAAGTGGTCGAAGCGGTCGAGGTACACGTTGGCGAAGAGCTGGAAGGGCCGTCTCCTGCAGCCGGTCGCCGAGCAGGAACTTCTGCTGCCGCGGGAACTTCTCCACCGTCGGCACCAGCCACAGCACGAAGCGGTACATCGACTCCAACGCCGGGCCAGTCCGCCGGGCGCCCTACCCGCTTCCCACCGATGACGTCATCACCCAGGCCGCTGGGGGGCTCACGCCCAGGCTCACGCCCCCCAGACCCCCCGAAAGGTGTAAAGAACTGATGATTAAAGACTTAATCCAGCGTCCTCGACACGCGAAAACCCTGGGTGTCGTTCCGGACGCCTGCGCGGTCCCAGTCGCGCGCGCCAAGCCGGAGGAACTCGGCGTTGTTGAGCCAGGAGCCGCCGCGAACCACAAGACGGCCGCAATCCCCTTCCCAGCAGTCCGATGTCCACTCCCACACGTTCCCAACCATGTCCGACAAGCCCGCCGCGTTCGAGCCGTGCGAGCCGACAGGGCACGTTCCATCCGGCCTTGTCCCTAACCCCAACCGGTCACACCCGGGCTGAGACCCGGCAGCCGCACGCTCCCATTCCGCCTCGGTCGGCAGCCGATACGCCATGCCCGTCGTCCGGCTCAGCCACGACACATACGCCTGCGCGTCGTCCCAGCTCACGCACGTCACAGGATGACGACCCGTCTGCAGAAAGCCGGTGGCGCGCCACGACGAAACACCGCGGCAGTCGCCACCACCACCGCCGCCGGTTGCCGACGCGAACGCCCGATACTCGCCCACCGTCACCTCGTAGCGACCCATCGCCAAGTTGCTCCCGGGCAACACCACCATCTCCGGACACTCGTCGCAGTCCTGGAACACCTCGCCGGGGCGGCGCACCACATCACGCCCGGCCCCTGTACCCAATCCCGGCGCGGCAGTGCCGGAGACCCGCGATCCCGAGACGCGCGAGCTGGATGGCGGCGCACCAGCCCGTGCAACACGCGGTCCGCCCGTCGCCGGCGGTGCAGCCGCCGCTGAATGTCAACGGTCACTGAGATCCGCGGAAAAGTGAACGCGACTCGGTACCAGATCGG
>WTGR01000118.1 GCA_011523485.1 Acidobacteriota bacterium | reverse complement strand
GCTCGTACTCGGCGCTGTAGACGCGCAGCTCGTCGTCCGGCAGCCACTCGCAGGCATCGATCTCGGCCGCGGACGGCATGTGCTCGGCCACGGTCTCCGCCATCCCCTTGCCGAGGTCGAGGACATAGTAGCGGGGAAGCCGCGCCAGCTCGGCGCCGGACCACTCGCGGAGCGGCTCCGGCCGGTTGCCGTCCCAGTCGCCGCTCTTCATGTGGTAGTAGGCGCGCAGGAAGTCGTGCACCCCCTGCGGCGCCCGCCACAGGTCGTCGTTCGCGCCCCGCGTGGCGTAGAAGCGGCGGTAGTGGTGGCGCGGCGGAGCCAGGCTCGCCAAGTCGGCGTCGATGTCCGCCGCCGGCGCGCCCGCCGGCCCGGCAGCGGCGGCTGCGTCGGCGGTGTCGAACGGCAGCGTCGCCGTTCCCCCGAACGGCGCGCTCATCAGCACGACGGAGCGGAACACGTCCGGCCGGGCGACCGCGCACCACGACGCGACGAGCGATCCGAAGTCGTGGCCGGCGAGGTGGACGTGGCGGTAGCCGAACGCCGACACGAGCGACAGCATGTCGCGTATCTCGTTCAGCATCCGGAATGGGCGCAGATCGTCGTCGTAGCCCACGCCGGTGCCGTCGGTGCGCCCGTAACCGCGCAGGTCGGGCGCCATCACGTGGAATCCGGCTTCCGCCAGCGCCGGCAGCAGCCGCCGCCAACTGTAGGCGAGCTCCGGAAACCCGTGCAGCAGGAGCACGCCGGCGCGAGCCTCTGACTTCGATCCGGCCTCCAGCACTTGCATGCGCAGGCCGTTGACGTCGGCGACGAAGCGGGAGCGGACTCCCGGCGGCAGAACGCCG
Source organism: Acidobacteriota bacterium (assembly GCA_011523485.1). Next base: position 3,042 of record WTGR01000118.1, on the reverse strand, counting down.
TCGTCGTAGGGACCGATGTCGTTGGTCTGCACCATCGCGCGAGTGTAGCGGCCGGCGCCGGCCCTCGTCGCGACGGCTGCGAACCCCGAGACGTCGGTGCCGGGCGCGACGGCGGCCGTGGCGATTCCGGCGGCGGCGCCCCGCAGGAGTTGGCGTCGCGTGAGCGGCGAAAAAGGCATCGGCCGGATTATGTCACCCCCGGCCGGGTCTCGGACGTGCCGATCATTCCCCTTGATTACCGAGAGGAGTTGTGCGAGGCTCTATGACACGGTAACCGAGGGGACAGAGCGAGCGCCGCCGGCACGGGTCCGCTTGCAGCGCTCCTCGGCGACCGGACGGCCGAAGGGAGCGATCGGATGAGCAAGCCGCCGAACCTCGTGCAGGGGACACTGGATCTGTTGATTCTGAAGATCCTCGACCTGGAGCCGCGCAGCGGGTGGGCCATCGGCCAACGCCTGCGGCAGGTCTCCAACGAAGCGCTGCAGGTGAGCGACGGCTCGCTCTACCCGGCGCTGCACAAGCTGGAGCAACAGGGCTGGATCACGGCGGAGTGGCGGCACACCGAGAACAACCGGCGGGCGAAGATCTACTCGCTGACGCCGCCCGGACACCGGTACCTGAGACAGGAAACCGCGAATTGGGAGCGGCTGTCACAGGCCATCACCCACGTCGTGCGCCTGACCGAGGCCTGAGACATGCTGTTGCAGAGATGGCTGTACGCGTGGCGGGTCCGGCTGCGGGCGCTGCTCGACAGGGATCGCGCGGACGGCGAGCTGGACGAGGAGCTGCAGCATCATGTCGCCCTGGAGGTCGAGGAGCGCTGCGCGCGGGGGGTTCCGCGCACGGAAGCACGCCGTCAGGCGCTGGCGGCCCTCGGAGGCGTGACATCGACCCGGGAGCACGTTCGCGACGTCCGTTTCGGCGCGGCTCTGGGAGAAGCACTCGGTGACCTCCGCTACGGACTGCGCCTGCTGCGGCGCAGCCCCGGGTTCGCCGCCGCCGCGGTCCTGACGCTGACGCTCGCGACCGGGGCTACGGCCACGATCTTCTCCCTGGTCGACGCCGTGCTGATCCAGCCGCCGCCGTTTCCGGAGCCGGACCGCCTGGTGACGCTGTGGCAGACCGATCCGGAGAACGGCGACCAACCCGTCGCGGTGGCCCCGGCGACCTTTCTCGACTGGCGCGCGCAGGCCCGGAGCTTCGAGCACGTGGCGGCCATCGAGCCCTATTCGCTCGACTTCACCGGCGACGCTGAGCCGGAGGTGTTCTACGGGTCGCTCGTCACGGAAGGCTTCTTCGAGGCGCTCGGCGCCGGCGCCGCGCACGGCCGGACGTTCCTTCCGGAGGAGTTCCGCCCCGGCAGCGGCGTCGCGATACTCGCGCACGGGTTCTGGGAGCGCCGCTTCGGCGGCGACGCCGGCATCCTCGGCCGCGCGCTGACGCTCGACGAGCAGCCGTATACGGTGGTCGGCGTGCTGGCGCCGGATTTCGAGCTCGGTCTCGAACGGGGCCGCGGCGACCGCGACCTCTACCTGCCCAAGGCGATCGCCGAGTACGAGACCCACATCCGCGGCGGCGGCTGGTGGCACGTGATCGCGCGGGTCCGGCCGGAAGTTGCGCTCGCCGAGGCGCAGGCGGAGATGGACGCCATCGCGTCGCGCCTGGCGGTCGACCATCCCCGCACCAATGCGGGGATTGGCGCGCAGGTCGTTCCGCTGCAGGTGCAGCGAGTCGAAACGGTGCGCCCGATACTGCTGCTGCTCTGGGGCGCCGTGGTCCTCGTGCTGCTGATCGCGTGCGTCAACGTCGCGAACCTGATGTTGGCGCGATCGACGCAGCGCGAGCAGGAGTTCGCCATCCGTTCGGCGGTGGGGGGCGGTTCGGCGCGGCTGCTGCGCCAACTGCTGACCGAGAGCATGGTCATCGCCGTGCTGGGAGGCCTCGGCGGACTCGTGCTGGCGGCCGGGGCGATCGAATCGATTCCGGCGCTGTTGCCGTCCGATGTGCCGGGGCTCGAACGGGTCGCCCTGAACGGGCGGCTGTTGGGTTTCGCCGTCGGGCTGGTGGTCGCGACCGCCCTGCTGTTCGGGTTCGCGCCGGCGCGGCAGGTGCTTCGACGCAATGCCGCGGACCTGCTCGGGAGCGGTCGCCGCGTCGGCCTCGGCATGGCGCAGGGAGCACGCCGCGTGCTGGTGGCGGCGGAGGTCGCCCTGGCGTTGGTGTTGCTGTGCGGTGCGGGTCTGCTCGTCCAGAGCTTCGCGCGTCTCGTGCGCGTCGACCTGGGCTTCGCGCCGCGGAACACGGTGGCGTTGCAGGTATTTCTGGACTCGCGGACCGCGTCGGCCGCCCGAGTGAACTTCTACCGCCAGACCCTTGGGGAGATTCGCGCCTTGCCGGGAATCGTCGCCGCGGGCGCCGTCTCGTCGTTTCCGCTGGGGTTGGCGAACCTCACCGTCGAGAGTCCGCTGACCCTGCACGACCGGCCGCCGGCCCCGCCCGGGGAGGAGCTCTTCACCGCGATATCCCTGGCGACCCCGGGCTATGTCGACGCGATGCGGCTCCCGCTCAGGAGCGGGCGCTGGTTCGACGAACGCGACGTTGCCGCGGGTCCGCGGGTGGCGGTCATCAACGAGACCCTGGCTCGGCGGCACTGGCCGGACACGGACCCGCTGGCGAGGCGGCTCACGGTGGAGGCCTCGGGAAGGGCGTTCGAGGCGGAAGTCGTCGGGGTCGTCGGCGCCATGCGGCCCGGTGGCTTCGATGCCCCGCCGCGCGCCGAGGTCTACGTGCCGCACGCGCAGGGCGGCGTCGGAGGACTGACCTACGACGGGGGGATGACCTACGTCGTGAGAACCGCGCGCGACCCTGGAGCCAGCATTCCGGCCATTCAGGACGCCGTCTGGGCGATCGACCCGCTCCAGACCTTCTACAGCGTTGCGACCGTCGAGCAACTTCTGTCGGATACGCTGGCGGCCCGGCGGTTCACCACGACCCTCCTGTCGTCTTTCGGCCTGGCAGCGCTGGTGCTGGCCGGTATCGGCA
>WTGR01000836.1 GCA_011523485.1 Acidobacteriota bacterium | reverse complement strand
GCGCCTGGTCTCGAAGGGCTATACCAACGCGGAGAAGACGCTGGTGTCCAACTATGCGCCCGGCGACGTGGTGGCGTTCCACCGTCCCTACAAGCGCATCGGGGTCGAGAAGGGCGACGAGCGGCGCGTCGAGAGCATCGATCGCAAGAACAGAATCGTGAATCTCGAAGGCCCGGACAGCTCGACCGTCGCCTGGAAGCCGTCGGAGGTCGGCGGGCGCAGGGGCGGCACCGAGGTCTATCGCGCGGAAACCGTCGAGCTACGCGCGGGCGACCGCATCCGCTGGACGCGAAACGACAGGGGGCTCGGGCTGGTCAACAGCGGCACGGCCGAGGTCATGGGCGTCCGCGGCGGGCGGGTAACGTTCATCCTGGAGGACGGCCGCAAGCTCACGCTGACCCCGGGCGACCCGCAACTGCGCCATGTCGGCTACGCCTGGGCCTCGACCGTGCACGCATTTCAGGGACGCACCATAGATAACGTGATCGCCGCGATGCAGGCAAACCATCCGCAGTTGACGACGGCCAAGGCGTTCTACGTCGAGATTTCCCGCGCCCGAGACCGGGCCGAGCTCGTGACCGACGACGCCCAGGCGCTCAGGGAACGGCTGGAAGCGGTCACCGGCGAGCGCATCTCCGCGCTCGAAGGGATCGGCGAATCGGTCTTACCGGAGCGCGAGGCGGGTCGGGAAGCCGGGCCGGAAGGGAGGGAGCGCGAACGCGACAGGCACGAAGACTCCGCCCTCCGGAGGGCCGAAGCCGCGCGCGAGCGCGACGAAAGGGCTGCCCGGGAGAAGGCGACGCCGGCCAGGGACGGGGCCGCGCCTTCGGCGCCGGACCGGGAGGTCGGCCGCGAGGCGCCGCAGCGCAAGGCGCCCGAGCCCGAGCCGCCGGCAAAGACCAAGGTGCGCGAGCTCGACCTCGGCCTCTGAGCGCGGCCGTCCGCCCCTCCTTTCGTACACTCCCGAACGCGACCCGCCCCGAAATGTCGGCGCAACCTCGCGGCCGACTCATCCTCTCCCCGCCGTAGCCGACGACCGGAAGGCGCGCGTGTTGGTGGCGACCGGGAGGTGAGCGCTCCGATTCCGTGAACATCGGCTCCGGGAATCCGGCCCACGGCGCATGCATCCATCGTGAAATCGTCACCCCGGCCCCTCCTCCATCGTCCGCGCCATGCTCCTGCGCGCGGCGGCGACGAGGGCATCGAGCTTCCCGTCGCATTTGTCCTCGAGCAACCGGTCGCGTTCGAGCGTGGCCATCACGTAGACGAGGCGGTAGATCTCCTCGACAAGCGCGGCGTGACCCTTCGACAAGGTGGCCGGCGGGGGCTCGTCGAGGCGGTCCTCGGCGGCGGCGACCGCACCCGATCGCACGAGCTCGGCGACAGGAATGCCGTGCCGTGCGGCGGCGCGCTGGATCAGGTTCCACTCGGAATCGGAGAAGCGGGTCGAGCGGTGCTTGCGCGCAGCGCCCCGATTCGCGGCAGGAATCTCTCCGGTTGCGGACTCTTTGCGTTTGCTTTTCGGCATTTTTCTTCCTTCTCCAGGTGAGTGAAGGGCGGGGTCCGGGGAAGTTCCCGTTCGAAAATCGACGGTTCGCGTCGCGGTTCCGGTCGAAACCGGGACGCCGGAGGCGGTCGTCGAGAGCCGGCGCTGCCTCCCCGCCGGGACTGCCGCCGCGCGGCCCGAGGGTCGCGCAGGGCACCCGGATTCGAGGCCGGCGGGGCGTGTTTGGAACGTGTTCGGGCGACTACGATCCGCCTGCACGGCGGAGCACACCGTCCCACGCGCTGGCACGAATCGCAACCAGTCCGGTTGCTCCATCCGCCATGCGACGCCAGGGCTGCGCGCAACTACGACAATCGCGCGGTTCTCCGGGGAACCGACTCGCTCCGCGTTGTCCGCGAAGCTCTTGGGCACCATTTTGGGGTCTCCTGGCTACGCTTGGCGACGCCAGGGTACGCCTGTCCACGATCGCCGCAGCCCCGCAGGACACCTGCGTTCCGGTGTGAAAACCACAGCCGGCCCCGGCCGGTCAAAGGCGCTATTCGTGCAGCAAGAGCGATGGGGGAATCGACGCCGGAGAACCCGGCAGGGTGGAGCCGTCGCGGCGTGTGAGCGGGGGCGATGTGCAGCGGGAACTGCACGGGGTCGTGCCCGGCGAGGTGACGGAGGCATCGGCGGCTGCGCCCGCACGAGGGTCCGCACCGGTGCGGGCGCGAGTGCATCGCGCGGCGAGGCCGATGACGAGCGCGGCGCGGAGCGCCGGCGCGAGGACACGGCCGATGTCGGACACGGACACCACGCCCGGATTGTCGGCACATCGTATCGGTCGGGCTCCCGGCGGCTCGCGAAGCGAGCCGGCGTGCAAACGGAGTGCGCAGCGACCAACGGGAGCGAAGGCGACAGGGATTGCAGTGGAAATCGCGCGCAGCGCGATTGGAACGGAAAGCCCGGCCGCGAAGCGGGTCGCCCCAATGCATCGCCGCCAACGTCGATATACTCGACAGTTTCACCGTCGTCGTGCTCGTCATAGTCATCATCGTCGTCGCCCGCACGATGGTGTTCACCGGCATCGCCGCCGTCACTGTGCAGCGACGAGCATTGTCGCCCATCGCTCCGACAGCACGAACAGGGATGCCGGGATCGTCGACGGCATGATCGACGCCGCCGGAACGTTCATGCGCGGGATATCGTCCCGCGGGCCGGCATTGGTAAATCAAACGCTGCTCCACATGACGGTGCCGACGACGAGCGGCGGAGCCGCTGCGGAGCGTGCCGCGCGCAGCGCGGCGCGCGAGGCGAAGGCGAGCGCCGGCGGCGGGGTCCGAGCAAAACGAGAGAGCCGCGCCGCCCGCCCGGCTCGAAGTCCGGGGGAGCGACGCGGCCCGTGAGGGCGGCCCGGCTACGACATGAGCACCGGGATGCCGAGCGCCTTGGCCTTGTCGACGAGGTTGGCCGTGATGCCGCTGTCGGAGGCGAAGGCGATGACGCCCTTGGGCAGCAGGTTGAGCATCTCGTCGTTGCGCCGGAACGGGGCGGCGCGTCCGTGGCGCGTCCAGTCGGGCTTGCAGACCACCTGGTCGACGCCGTTGCGCTCGGCCCAGCGGGCGGCGAGGCGGTCGGTGCCGGGGCCGCCGCCGTGGACGATGACGAGGTCGTCGTACTTGGCGCGGGTCTGGTCGAGGCGGCGGGCGACGGCGTTCGCGTCGGCGACGTCCTTGCCGCCGGCGATGGCGACCAGGGTGCCGGCGGGCAGGTGCGCCTTCGTCTCGCGGTCCTTGCGTGCGCGGATGAAGTCGCGCGCGTCGATGGCCGCCGAGGTCAGCGCGCCGGTCTGGCTGGTGTGCGAGCCTTGCCTCGGGCGCCAGACGTCGCCGGTCTCGGCGCGGTAGTGCTCCGCTGCGGCGTCGCGCATCTGCTCGAAGGCGTCGCGGCGGTCGCCGAGGTTGCGCGCCCGCTCGGTGGTCAGCTCCAGCTCGCGGGACTTGACCTCGGTGCCGTCCTGGGCGGCTTGCAGGTCGCGGAGCTCGGGGGTGAGCCGGTCGACGGAGCGGTCGAGGCGGCGGACCTGGGCGTCGAGGCAGTTGACGAACCCCCACAGCAGGTGCTCCCGCTCGTCGGCGAGCTGGAAGCCGTCGGGCGCGGCGCGCTCGGCGAGGATGGCGAACGCTTCGCTCACCGCGCCGACGGCCTCGTCGCGGTCCCAGACCTCGCGGGGGTCGAACTCGCCGCGCTCGGGGGTTGCGCCGAAGAGGGCGGCATTCTCGCAGACGGTGGTGGTCATGGACTGTTCGTGGCTCTCGGCGGTGTCGATATCGAAGGTCATGTTGAATGCTCCCTTGAGGATGAAGCCTGCGAGGCGTGGGTGCCTCGCTGTGCCGGATTGTTGGGACG
>WTGR01000155.1 GCA_011523485.1 Acidobacteriota bacterium | reverse complement strand
CGTTCACGTCGGACCGGGACGCCGAGCCCGGGGACCAGCCCGGCATGTGGGAGCACCTGCAGTCCACCGGCGTCTATCTGGTCCGGCCCGACGGCAGCGGGCTGCGCCGCCTGACGGGGCCGGGCGGGGTGGCGGGGAGCCCGTCGTGGTCGGCCGACGGCCGGCGCGTGCTGTTCTACGAGACCGACCCGGTCGGCGCCTATCTGGCCAAGAGCGGGCGGTCGCGCACCGAGCTCGTCTCGGTGGACGTCGACACCGGCGAGCGCGTCCAGTACACCGCTTCGCAGGAGACGAAGCTCTCGCCGGCGTGGCTGTCGGGCGGGCGCATCGGCTACGTGAGCCGCGCCGGCGGCGACCGGGGCGGCCTGCGGATCCGGCATCCCGACCGGCGGGTCGAGACGGTCATCGCGGGCGCGGTGCGGGGCCCGAGCTGGTCGCCGGACGGCCGGCAGGTGGCGTACGAGCGCATCGAGCGGCTCGGCACGACCCAGCACCTCGTCCCCGCCTTCAGCCCCGACCCCGAGTTCGAGCTCTTCCTGCACGAGCCGTTCGTGTCGTTCTCGCCGGACGGCACGCGGATGATCTTCAGCCAGTACGGCGAGCGGGTCTCGAACGCCACCGGGCTCGCCTCGTCCAACCCGATGGACGCCAGCCTCGAGAGCATGGCGCTCGACGGCACCGGGCAGCGGACCCTCTTCCACCGCGAGGGGGCCAGCGCCTTCTCCGCCGTCTGGTCCCCGGCCGGCGACGCGATCGCCCTGTCGTTCGGGCGCTACTTCCGGCCCGCCGGCCTGCCGTCGGCGCCGATCGGAGTCATCGACCCGGACGGATCGGACCTGCGGCTGGTGGTGGACGACGAGGTGAACAACGGGTTCCCGAGCTGGTCGCCGGACGGCGGTCGCCTCGTGTTCAAGGGCGGGCGCCGGCTCTACGTCGTGCCCGCGGCCGGCGGCCCCCGCGTGGCGCTGACCGGACCCGACTACTACAGCAACTTCCCGCAGTGGTCGCCGGACGGCGAACGCATCATGTTCACGTCGAATCTCGGCGGCGACTTCGATCTCTATACGGTCCGGCCCGACGGCACGGATCTCCGGCGACTGACCCACGCGCCCGGCAACGACGCGCACTCGGCCTGGTGCGCGGGCGGCGAGTGGATCGTCTTCAGCAGCTCGCGCACGGGCTTCAAGGACGAGATGGCCCTCTACGACTCGGTGCCGCAACCCTACGGCGAGATCTTCGCCATGCGCGCCGACGGCACCGACGTCCGCCAGCTCACCGACAACAAGTGGGAGGACTCGGGCGCGGTCTGCGTGCCCGAGGCGGTCGGCGGGCTGCCGTAATCGCGGGCGAGGTGCGCGCGATACCCGACAAGCTCGCCGCCGAGCAAGGTGCGCAGCGTGATGACGATGGAGCTTGAAACCACCACGAAGGTCCCGGTGGAGCGGCTGCGGCTGGACCGGGCGAACCCGAGGCTGGACGGCGAGGCAGTCGAGGCATCCGACGAGCGGATCATTGCGCGCCTCTACCGCGCGGCCGAGCTCGACGAGCTGCTGCAGTCGATCTCCGCCAACGGGTACCTGGACATCGAGCCGCTGGTGGTAATGCGCGGCGGCGACGCTGACGATGACGGGCTCATCGTCCTGGAAGGCAACCGGCGGCTCGCCACGCTGCTCTTGCTGCGTGAACCGGCCCTGGCGAGCAGGATCGCGATCACCGAGAGCACCCGCATCACCACCGTTCCCGAGATCGACGACCAGGTCCGGGAGACGCTCAACGAGGTTTCCGTCTATCTCGTTGCAAACCGGGAGCGGGCTCGCGCCTTCATCGGCTTCAAGCACATCAACGGTCCGCAGAAATGGGACGCCTACGCGAAGGCCGGGTTCGCGGCCGACTGGTACCGGAAGGGCCGGGCGGATGGGATCGGTCTGGAACAGATCGCACAGGCCATCGGCGATCGGCACGACACCATCAAGCGGATGGTGTCGGCCATCTATGTGTTGGAACAGGCGCGAAAGGAAGGGCTGTTCGACATCGACGACCGGTTCCCTCCGCAGTTCAATTTCTCGCATCTGTACACGGCACTCTCGCGTTCTCAGTACATGGACTACCTGGGTCTCGACGCCGCGTGGTCGCGGCATGATCCAACGCCGGATCAGGTGCCGCAGGACAGACTCGCCCGACTGGAGCAGGTGCTCGTCTGGATATACGGCTCGAGGGCCGACGACGTGGCGCCGGTGGTGCAGAAACAGAACCCCGACATCAAGCGTCTCGGTGAGGTGCTCGCCCACGCCGAGGGCCGGCACGTTCTGGAACAGACGGCCGACCTGGACCTGGCGCACGCCAGCACGGAGTCCGTGGACACGCGGTTCACGGCGTCGTTGCTGCGCGCGCGGGAGGCCATCGGCGATGCCGCGGGTTCACTGCGCGCGTACGACGGGCAGGACCAGTCGCTCCTCGACATCGCCGAGGACATCAAGGAAACGGCCGAGGTCGTGCACTCGCGCATGGCGAAGTAGCGCCGGGACGCACGGTCGGCGGACTGACCTCTGCTTTCATGGGGAAACGCTGCTGCACGTGCGCTACCTGCGGTCCGTCCTGGACTGGCGCAATCGGAAGGACGACCGATTCATTGCAGCGCTGTGTCTCGGCGCCCTGCACGGTGAGTCGCACCGGTCGCCCAACTGTTTCAGCAACTACAACAAGGACAATTACTGGACGTTCATCCAGGCGTCGATGCGGGGCCTGGCGCCGCTACTGGCGGAACGCGCACGGATGGTGATCCGCATCGGAGGACGGCGGCTGCGGAAGGCCGAGCTGAGACAAGGGCTGGTACGGTCACTGAGACTCGGTCTGGGCCGCGACGTGCGGCTCGTCGACGACGGCGTGACGATGCAGGTTGGCAAGACGCAGGCGAACGTGTTCCGCGGCTCGAAGGTGTCGCGCTTCGAGGAGCACGATTTCTGCTTCGCCGTGTAGGAGTTCCGGCGAATGCCCGACGGCCCTGACTCGGCGCGCGCCGATCTGCGTGGTGGTTGGCGACGGGCCGACCAGGAGGCGGGAGGCGGTTCGGGAGCGGGTCGCGGGGACCGACGACTGCTACGATGGTTGGTGTGGGTTGGCTGCTTCTCGACGTGCGCCATGCGATACGGCAGTTGCCGGCGCGGCAAGCCGCGCGGATCGATCCGATGGACGTCCTCCGCGAAGCGTAGGAATGATGACGCGGACGACAGGAGCACGGAGGAGGAGACCGATGAGGAGACCGTGGACGCGGCTGGCGGCGGCGAGCATCGTGGGAGTCGGTCTGGCCGGGTGGACCGGGAACCTGTCGGCCCAGGCCGGTGCGCGCGAGCCGGTCAGCATCGAGCAGTTCGATCGGTGGATGGAGGAGCTGTCGAACTGGGGCCGGTGGGGCGACGACGATCAGATCGGCGCCGCGAACCTGATGACGGACGCCAAGCGCCTGGAGGCGGCCGCGCTGGTGCGGACCGGCACTACCGTGTCGCTGTCGCACGACTTCCTCATCGAGGAGGCGGTCGATGCCGCCGAGCCCTACGTGCTGCAGATGCGGGTGAACCCCGAGGGGCAGAACTCCGGCGACCGGGTGGAGGTGGACTTCCACGGGGTGACCTACTCCCACCTGGACGGACTGTGCCACGTCTTCTACAAGGACAGGCTGTACAACGGCCTCGACTACCGGGACGTGGTCACCGAGAACGGCTGCTCGCTGATGGATACGACGCAGATGAAGGACGGCCTCGTGACGCGTGGCGTCCTGGTCGACATGCCGCGGCTGAAGGGCGTGCCGTACCTGGAACCGGGCACGAAGCTGTACCGCGAGGACATCGAGGCGTGGGAGGAGTACGCCGGGGTCCGGCTGGGGCCGGGCGACGCGCTGC
>WTGR01000386.1 GCA_011523485.1 Acidobacteriota bacterium | reverse complement strand
GCGGCGACGTGCTCATCTCCGCGCCGACCGGGTCCGGCAAGACGCTGGCGGCGTTCCTGAGCTGCCTCGATCGGCTCGTGGCGCTCGCCGCGAGCGAGGCCCTCGAGGATCGCACGGCGGTCGTCTACGTCTCGCCGCTCAAGGCGCTGAGCAGCGACATTCACCGGAACCTGCAGGAGCCGCTCGGCGAGCTGGCGGCGCTGGCATCCGCCGCCGGACGAGCCTACCCGGAGATACGCACGGCGATTCGGACCGGCGACACGCCCGCCTGGGACCGTGAGCAGATGGTGCGGCGCCCGCCGCACATCGTCGTCACCACCCCGGAGTCGCTGTTCATCCTGCTGACGGCCGAGCGGAGCCGGCGGATGCTGTCGACCGCCGAGACGGTGATCGTCGACGAGATTCATGCGCTCATCGACGACAAGCGCGGTTCGCACCTCGCGTTGAGTCTGGCGCGGCTCGACGACCTGGTCGTCAAGTCCGGGGGGGCGAAGCCGCAGCGGATAGGGCTGTCGGCGACGGTCAAGCCGATCGACGAGGTGGCGCGGTTCCTCACCGGCGTGTCGGCCCGCGCGGCGGCCATGGTCGGCCCGGGCGCGGCGGACGACACGGGACGGGAGGGCGAAGAGCCGGCGGTCGCGGGTTCGCAGAACGGTAGCGCCAGCGAATGGTCTCCGGTCGCGATTGTCGACTCCGGTCACCGCCGCGAGCTCGACGTTGCGGTGGAGGTGCCGCAGGACGAGCTCGGCGTGGTCGCCACCAACGAGATGTGGGGCGAGATCTACGAGCGCATCGCCGAGCTGGTCCGCGCGCACCGCACGACCATCGTCTTCGTCAACACCCGGCGCCTGTCGGAGCGGGTCGCCCATCAGCTTGCCGAACGGCTCGGAGAGGACGCGGTGCTGGCCCATCACGGCAGCCTGTCGCGCCAGCTTCGCCAGGCGGCGGAGGCGGCGCTCAAGGAGGGGCGGCTGCGTGCGGTCGTCGCCACCGCGTCGCTGGAGCTGGGGATCGACGTGGGGTCGGTCGACCTGGTGTGCCAGATCGGTACGCCGCGCTCGATCGCCGTGGCGCTCCAGCGGATCGGACGTTCCGGACACAAGGTGGATCGGGCGTTCGTGCCGAAGGGCCGCTTCTTCGCGACGACCCGGGACGAGTTGATCGAGTGCGCCGCGCTCGCGCGCGCGATCCGGCGCGGCCTGCTCGACGAGCGGCGGCTGCGGCCCTGGCCGCGCGACGTGCTCGCCCAGCAGATCGTGGCCGCCGTCGCGACCGAGGCCTGGCGGGAGGACGACCTGTTCGCGCTGGCGCGGCGCACGGCGCCCTACCGCGACCTGCCCCGCGGCGAGTTCGACGCGGTGGTGGCGATGCTCTCGGACGGGATCGCGTCGCCTCGCGGGCGGCACGGGACGTGGCTGCACCGCGACCGGGTGAACGGCGTCGTGCGCGGGCGGCGGGGGGCGCGGCTGGCGGCCATCACGTCGGGCGGCGCGATTCCGGACAACGCCAACTACCTGGTCGTGGCGGAGCCGGAAGGGACGACGGTGGGCACCGTCGACGAGGACTTCGCGGTCGAGAGCATGGCCGGCGACATCTTCCTGCTGGGGACGACGTCGTGGCGCATCCGCCGCGTCGAGTCCGGACGCCTGCGGGTGGAGGACGCGCACGGGGCAGCGCCGTCGGTGCCGTTCTGGCTCGGCGAGGCGCCCGGGCGGACGCCCGAGCTCTCCGCGGAGGTGTCGGAGGTCCGCGAGCGGCTGGCCGTGCCCGACGACGCGTCCCGCGGCGGCGGCGACGCCGTGCAGTTCCTGATCCGCGAGTGCGGCCTCGATCAGTCCGGCGCCGAGCAGGCGGCGGCCTACGTCCGGGCCGGCGCCGCCGCGCTCGGCGCCGTGCCGTCCATCCGGACGCTGGTGGCCGAGCGCTTCTTCGACGAGGGAGGCGGCATGCAGCTCGTGCTGCACGCGCCGCTCGGGGCGGCCGTCAACCGCGCCTGGGGCCTGGCGCTGCGCAAGCGCTTCTGCCGGAGCTTCAACGTCGAGCTGCAGGCGGCCGCGACCGACAACGGCATCGTGATCTCCCTGTCGGAGCAGCACAGCTTCCCGCTCGAGGTCGTGTTCCGCTTCCTGCACCCCGAGACCGTGGAGGAGGTGCTGACGCAGGCGATGCTGCCGGCGCCGATGTTCGGGGCGCGCTGGCGATGGAACGCCTCGCGGGCGCTGGCCGTGCTCCGCTTCGCCGGGGGGCGCAAGGTGCCTCCGCCGCTGCTGCGGATGCGCTCGGACGACCTGCTTGCCGCGGTCTTTCCAGACCAGGTGGCGTGTCAGGAGAACCTGACCGGCGAGATCCGGATTCCCGACCATCCGCTCGTGGACGAGACCATCCGCGACTGCCTGCACGAGGCGATGGATCTGGACGGGCTGCGGGCCGTGATCGCGGGCATCGAGCAGGGAACGATCGCGACGCGGGCCGTCGACACCGCCGAGCCGTCGCCGCTCGGGCACGAGATTCTGAACGCCAATCCGTACGCCTTTCTCGACGACGCGCCGCTGGAGGAGCGGCGGGCGCGCGCGGTGCAGCTCCGCCGCACGCTGGGCGACGACGGCGGTGAGATCGGCGCGCTCGACGCCGAGGCAATCGCCGAGGTCGCGGCCGAGTCGTGGCCGGTGGTGCGCGATCCCGAGGAGCTGCACGACGCGCTCCTGACGCTGGGGTTGGCGCCGCCGCGCGAGGAGTGGCGGACGTGGTTCGCGCGGCTGGTCGAGATGCATCGTGCGACGTCCCTGCAGGTGGGCGACACGCGCTTCTGGGTGGCGACCGAGCGCTCCCGCACGGCGCTGCTCGTGCACCCGGCCGGCCGGCTCGACCCCATCGTGCCGGAGGTCGATCAGCCCACGCCGGACGGTTCCGACGCGGCAACGACGGAAGTGCTGCGCGGCTGGCTGGATTCGAGCGGGCCGTCGCGAGAGTCGGAACTGGCCGCGCTGCTCGCCGTGCCGGCCGAACGCGTGGCCGCCGGGCTGGCCCGTCTGGAGGGCGAGGGGCAGGTGCTGCGCGGGCGCTTTACTGCCGCGGCCCGTGACGAGGGGGCCGAGATCGAGTGGTGCAACCGGCGCGTGCTGGCCCGCATCCATCGGTTGACGCTGGGACGGCTGCGGCGGGAGATTGCGCCGGTCTCCACCGCGGACCTGGTGCGGTTTCTCGCGCGCTGGCAGCGGCTTGCATCGGGCACGCGCCTGCACGGGGCGAGCGGGCTGCTGCAGGTCGTCCGGCAGCTCCAGGGCTGCGAGGTGTCCGCCGGCGCCTGGGAACGTCACGTCCTGCCCGCCCGCATCGAAGGCTACGAGCCGGAGCTGCTGGACCAGCTCTGCCTCTCGGGCGAGGTGATGTGGGGGCGCCTGTCGCCGCATCCGGCGTTCGACGCCGTGGAGAGCGATGCCGCGGGGCCCGCACGACCTCCGGCTCGGCGGCGGGTACGACCGACCCGGGTGGCGCCGGTCGCGCTCTTCCTGCGGGAGGACCTCGAGTGGCTGATGCCGCCTGTCGGGGACGATGCCGGCCCGGGCGAGGGGCCGGGCGGCGTGCTGTCCCACCCGGCCGAGGCGGTGCTCGACGCGCTCCGCCGCCGGGGGGCCTCCTTCCTGCGCGAGCTGGTCTCCGCGACCGGCCGGCTGCCGAGCGAGGTGGAGGACGGCCTGTGGGAGCTCGTGGCCGCGGGGCTGGTCACCGCCGACGGATTCGACAACCTGCGCGCCCTGATCGATCCGAAGCGGCGCCGGGGCGAGGGCCGCTTCCGCGCCGCCCGCCCGCGTCACGCGGCCGGCCGGTGGGCGCTGCTGGCGCCGGCGCGCGGGGAGGGCGAGACGTCGGCCGAGGATGGTCGTGCGCGGGAGCGGGCG
>WTGR01000341.1 GCA_011523485.1 Acidobacteriota bacterium | reverse complement strand
CGCTTTCAGGCGATCTTCGTGCCGAACGGGATGGCGATGGAGTACTGGTCGCCGGCGACGGCGGGACGCGGCTTCGAGCTCACGCCGATTCTGCAGCCCCTGGCGCCGTTCCGGGATCGGATGCTGGTCTTCTCGGGGCTGAACGCATCGTGGACCTACGTCCACGCGGGCGCCTCCGGCTCGTTCCTGACCGGCACGAGCCGCGGCGGCACGTCGGAATCGGACGTGGTGGCCGACACCTCGATCGACCAGATGCTCGCGCGCGAGCTCGGCGCCTCGACGCCGCTCGCCTCGCTCGAGCTGTCGATCGACAAGGAGGCCAACGCGGGACAGTGCACGTCGGGTCTGAGTTGCGCGTACACGCAGACGATCTCCTGGCGCACGCCCACCATGCCGCTGCCGATGGAGAACAACCCGCGGGCGGTGTTCGAGCGCCTGTTCGGCGACAGCGGCTCGACCGACCCCGCCGTGCGGCTCGCCCGCATGCGGGAGAAGCGCAGCATCCTGGACTCGGTGATGGACAAGCTGGCGGACGTCGAGCGCCGGGTCGGGACGGACGATCGGCGCAAGGTCGACGAGTACGCCGCCGCCATCCGCGACGTCGAGAGACGGATCGAGGTGGCGGAATCGCGAAGCGACGTGCATCCGGTCTTCGCCGACGAGCCGCGGGGCGTGCCCTCCACGTTCGAGGAGCACGTCGAGCTGATGTTCGACCTCCAGTTCCTGGCGCTGCAGAGCGACACCACCCGCGTGGCCACGTTCATGCTGGGCCGCGAGCAGAGCACGCGGACCTATCCCGAGGTGGGCGTCGACGAACCGCACCATCCGCTGTCGCACCACGGCAACGATCCGGCGCAGATCGCCAAGATGTCCAAGGTGAACACGTATCACGCAGCGCTGACGGCGAAGTACCTGGAACGGCTCCGGGCGACGCCGGACCAGGACGGGTCGCTCCTCGACAACATGACGATCATGTACGGCACGTGCATGTCCAACAGCACGCGCCACGCGGGCAACAACGTCCCGATCCTGGTGCTCGGCGGGGGTGCGGGGCGGCTGCAGGGAGGACGGCATCTCCGGTACGGCGCGGGGACCACGCACGCCAATCTCCTGCTCACGTTGCTCGACAAGTTCGATGTCCCCCTGGACCGTGTCGGCGGCAGCACCGGGCCCTTGCCGATCGACGGGATCGACACGCTGACGGAGCTGTAAGGGGCAGGGGCCGGTACCGCGGCGTGCCGTTGGGGTCTTGCGCAGCAGGACCGATGCAGGCGGCGCCGGACGTCAAGTCAGGAGGATGCCGAAGATGCCGGGCGTGAAGAGAAGCGCCGTGAGGACGCCGGTGGCGCGCGTCTGCCGCGCCGCGTTGCCGCTGTGCCTGGTCGTCGGGGTCGGTGTCGCGGCCGCGGCGCCGCCGGAGGCGCCGCTGGCCGACGCGGCGAAGCGTGCCGATTGGGCCGCGGTCCGGACGCTGCTTCAGGCAGGGGCGGACGTCGACGCCCGCCAGGGCGACGGCTCCACCGCGCTGCACTGGGCGAGCTACCGGGACAATCGGGAGATCGCGGCGCTGTTGATTCGTGCGGGGGCGGATGTGGACGCCGCCAACGACCTCGGGGTGACGGCGCTCTGGACCGCCTGCGAGAACGGCAGCTCGGTCATGGTCGAGGCCCTGCTCGAGGCCGGCGCCGACCCGAACACGCCGCTGCCCTTCGGGGAGACGCCGCTCATGACGGCGGCCCGCGCGGGCAATGCGGACGTGGTCGGCCGGCTGCTGGCCGCCGGCGCGGAGGTCGACGCCGCCACCGAGGCGGGGGCCTACGGCGCGCAGACGGCCCTGATGTGGGCGGTCGCGCAGAAGCATCCCGCGGTCGTCGAGGTGCTCCTGGCCCATGGCGCCGACGTGAACGCGCGCTCGACGACGTTCACCGAGACCGTCAAGACCATCTCGACGTACGCGAACTACGGCCTCCAGTGCGTGCCCCGCGACGAGTGCTACATCACCGAGATGCAGAGCGGCGGCTTCACGCCGCTGCTGTTCGCGGCCCGGGTCGGCGAGCTCGCCTCGGCGCGTCTGCTCGCGGCGGCGGGCGCCGACGTGAACGGGACGACGCCGGACGGGGCCAGCGCCCTGGCGGTGGCCGCGCTCAGCGGCAACGGAGCCGTCGGCGCGTTGCTGCTCGAACACGGCGCGGACCCGAATGCGGCCGGCGGCGGCTATGCGCCGCTGCACGCCGCGATTCTGCAGCGCGATCCGGATCTGGCCGAGGCGCTTCTCGCGGCCGGCGCGGACCCGAACGCCCGCGTGTCGGCCTCGACGCGCTACACCCGCGACAGCGCGGACTTCTTCTTCCCGCCCTGGTACGTCGGGGCGCCGGCGTTCTGGCTGGCGGCGCGCCACCGGGAGGCCGGGATCATGCGCCTGCTGGCCCGCCACGGCGCCGATCCCCACGCCACGCACGACCCGCAGTACTGGACGCGCGACCGGGGAACGGCGGCCGGCCGGATGTGGGTCGAGGAGGGTGAGACGACCGCGCTGATGGCGGCGGTCGGACTCGGCGGACGCGACCCGCTCTGGGCCGTGGACCACCGGGCGCGAGTCGGGGAAGCGACGGAGCTCGGCGGCGGACCGGATCGCGCCGCGACCGAGGCGGCCGCGCTGAAAGCCGTCCGGGTGGCGATCGAGCTGGGCGTCGACGTCGACGCCGCGAACGCGCGCGGGCGGACGGCGGTCAGCGCGGCCCGGATCAACGGCTTCGACGAGGTCGCCGCGTTCCTCGTCGAGCACGGGGCGGCGCCCTGACGCGACGGGGGAGCTCCTTCCGTGAATCCAAACGCCGCCCGCCGCCGTCCACCCGGCAGACTCTCAGAACAACTGGTCGAGTGCCTCCCGCGGGGTCAGGGCGGGAATCGGCGAGCGCGCGAAGTCCCTGACGTTTCGCGTGACGATGTGGCGTGCCCCGCAGGCGTGCGCAGCGGCAACCTGCATCGCGTCCTCGAAGTCGGCCATCGGAAGCGACACCGCGTAGCGGAGAGCCGGCGTATCCGTTGTTGCCACCGCCACGAACCGAACCAGCTCGGCGATGAAGTCACGCGTGTCGGCATCGCCACGTCTGGACGTCACCAGGTAGTAGAAGTTCGACAGCGTGTGCCACGCGACGTGGGCGCGACGGGAACCGCGCTCGATCCCATCGAGGAGCTCGGCCGACGGTTCGGAATGGGGGCGACGATCGAGGGCGACGTCGATCAGCACGTCCGTGTCGAGCAGCATCAGAGGTACTTCCGGGCGAGCGCCTCGTAGCGGCCATCGTCCCGCCGCGCCTCCTGGAACCGGCCTCTCCACCGCGACGCGAACGACGCGGCGTCCTCCACCGCGAGCTCCCTGAGCGACGTCTCGATGAGGGAGGACAGCGACACGCCGCGAGAACGCGCGTACTGCTTGGCTCGCGGAAGCAGCTCACCGTCAACCGTAATCGTCAGTTTTCTCTTCATCCGTCGGCCGCCAGGTCGACTGGACACGTATTCTTCACATTTTATACGTATTCCGCCCGATCCGCCGACCGGCCGCTTCCCCCGCCGTCGTGCAATCGTCTGCACGTTCCTTCGGCGCAGACTCCCGGCACCGCCTCGACTCTGGCGGATGGCGGCGCCACCACGTATCCTGGATCCTGTAACACGGCTGTAGCGACGTGCCGCGTGTGCCGGAGCCGGCGCGCGCACGACCGGAGAGAACCGATGTCCAAGCAAGCTGACCGCCCACGGCGCCGAGTCCTGGTCGCGGCCACCGTCCTCGCCGCATGCGCCGCGGCACCGCCGGCCCTGCACGCACAAGCCGCGCCGGAGTTCGTCCCGGTCACCGACGCGATGCTGCAGGCGCCGGCGCCCGGCGACTGGCCGATGTGGC
>WTGR01000460.1 GCA_011523485.1 Acidobacteriota bacterium | reverse complement strand
GCCTGTCGCGCGGCGTCACGCCGGTCGAGAAGGACGTCATCGAGCTCGGGTTCCGTCCCGACAACCTGCGCAAGTCGCTCGACGGATCCGTCATCTACGCCGCCGGCCACACCGACCGGGACGGCAACTCGATCACCCTGCCGCGCGAGCCCACGCTGGAGACGAGCAACGTGGCGGCCATCGACCCGCAGACCCTGGAGTTCGAGCGGATCCTCGTGCAGCCCGCGATGAACGGGTTCGTCTCGTCGACCACCGCGATCGAGATCGGGGACGAGCTGTGGCTGGGGTCGTACCGCGGCGACCGGCTCGCCTGGCTGCCGATGCCGGAGTAGCGCTTGGTGCGGAATGAGTTCGCTCAGGCGGTGGACTGCTGCCGAAGCCAGTCCGCCAAAGCCATCTTCAGCAGCGACTGATACGGCACGTCGCGTCGATTCGCCTCGCGCTTGAGCTCGGCGAGCAGCCAGCTCGGCATGCGCAGCGTCACGCGCGACGTCGACGGCTTGAGGTTCGGAAACACTGCCGGTCTCGGTTGGCTGAAGTCGACGAACCGTTCGAGCCGGTCCGCCTGACTCTCCAGATACGCCGCCTCGTCCTGTCGTTTCTTCATCGCACCCATTTCCTGTACTTGCGGGACGTTGTCCAGGCGGTAATCGGCCGAATTCGTTCAGTTCGGATCGTGAACGGCACGGTGACATGCCGGCCGTCGTCGGTCAGTCCGATCAACCAGTGTCGCTCCTCCGTCTCGGAATGGCGCAGATCCGGAAAACGGGTACCGCGTCCATTCAGGAACGCACGTTCAACGTCCGTGACCGTGAAGCCGTGGGCCTCGACTTTGCGTACGTTGCCATCGTCCCACTCGAAGCCTATGACGTCCATGTCCAGCATGCACAGTCTAGCATGCTGAATGTGCCAGAGTAGCGGTGGTACGTGCGTCGTGTTCGGTGTCTAGTCGGCCTCTGGCGTGGCGGGTGCCGAGGGGGCGGCGAGCGCCCGTCGTCCCGCTTCCAGGAGCCGATCCCGCCAGGCGAGCCTTTCGAGCCAGGCGTCGGGAATCTCGCGCAGGCCGTAGAGGGCGCCCGCAAGCTGGCCCGTCACCGCCGCCACTGTGTCGGCGTCGTCGGCCAGGTTGGCCGCGAGCAACACTGCGTTGCGGAAGTTCCCGGCACGCGCGACCGACCACAAGGCGGCTTCCAGGGTGTGCACGACGTACCCGCCGGAGCGGATCTCGTTCCGCGGCCGCCCGCGCCAACTGCCGGCCATGATCCGGGCGATCGCTTCCGCGCCCTCGAACCGTCTCGGGGCGAGGACGTCGGCGCGCCGCACGCCGGCGATGGCGTCGGCCAGCAGCTCGGCGAACGCCCGGCAGGCGTCCACTGCCTCCTCGGCGCCGTGGGTGGTCCGGGACTGCTCGGCGGCGGTCGCGGCGAGGCGATGTCGGTCTTGCCAGAACCGGAGGGCGACCGGGGCGAGCCGCATCAGCGACCCGTTGCCCGCGCTCCCGGGATCGGTCGACCCGGCGAGCGGATCGCGGGTCCGCAGGTACCGGTCGAGTGCCGCGCGCGTGGTGTTGCCGATGTCGAAGCAGTATCCGCGGCACGAGTAGTCGCCGTCCCGCCACCACCTGACGAAGCGGTCCATCAGGTCACGGGGGTCGAGCGGCTCGGAGGTCGCCAGACTCTCGGCCAGCGCCAGCGCCATGGCCGTGTCGTCGGTCCAGGAGCCGGCAGGCAGTTCGAACGGGCCGCCGCCTTCCATGTCCTCCACGCGCGGCTGCGCGTCCCGGCGGCGGAACTCGAGCGTAGTGCCGACCGCGTCGCCCACCGCCAGGCCCAGGAAGGCCCCGAGCGCGCGGTCGCGGATGCTTTCCGCGGTTCGTGAAGGAATCGACGACGCTTGAGTCGAGCGCTGGCGGACGTGGGGTTCCTGGAACTCGCGTTCGATGGCTGCCGGCCGCACCTCTCGCACCCGGCGAATCGCTTCGTCAGGGCGCTCGCCCAGCTCCACCAACAGGCGGGCGGCGATGGTCCCGGCGCGCCCCAGACCGCCGCGGCAGTGGACGAGCACGTCGAAGCCCAGACGCAGCCGGTCCCGGAGCGCTTCGCCCGCGACTTCCCACTTGTCCTCGAAGCCCCGTGCCGGCGGTGAGTGCCCATCCTCGATCGGCAGATGCCACCATTCCATGTGCCGGTCGAGGACGGCTTGCCGGAGCCTCGGGATCTGCGGATAGTCGATCTCCTCGTCGGTGATCAGGGTGACGACCGCCGTCGCCCCCCAGTCCCGGACCGCGTCGAGGTCGGTGTCGAGGTCGCGCGCCCAGGCCCCGGCTCTCCCGTGCGGATCGGTCTTGCCGGGGCACAGCGTGATGCCGATCCGGCCGTGTCCGTCCGCCGGGGTGACTGCGGCGATGCGAAGCGGGCTGCTCTCGCTGGTCTTCGGTGTAGGCATGTGACTTGCTCGACCCGGCCGAACTCGTCGACTCGGGTTCGGAAACCACGCGGTCTCCGGATTCAGGTGGTTGTCGCTACCGGCACGCCGAGCTGCTCGAGTGCCGTCCTGGTATCCGCTTCGAGTTGGGCGAACGCGGCCAGTGTTCGCAACGGTGTCCAGTCGGTGATGATGTCCGCCAAGCGGTGAGCGGCGCGCCCGGGTCTGAAGCTCTTCGCTCGCCTTCCTTTCGCCCCGTTGGCGACGCGCAGCGCCTCGTAGAGGACTTTCTTCGGGTCGGCCAACCTGTCCCACCGATGCGCGGGCGGGAGGCCAAGCTCCTCCGTTCCAGTCGGACGACCGGCCGCTTCGCGGAGGGCGGCCTCGTCGTGCAGAAGCCATGCCTCCTGCATTCTCACCGGCACGACGCAAACGTGGCTGCGTCCGGTACGATTCGCCGCTTCAATCTCTCGATATCGAACACCGGGGTCTTGTCTCTCGGCGTCTCTATGCACGAAGAGAAGCTGGCACGGATACTCTTGAATCGCAACATTCAATCTCTCGGCCAAGCTCCGAGGTCTCTCGGGGAACGCTCTGGGATCCGCCCACCTGATTTCAAAGTCCTCCGGAGTCAGTTGCCTCATGAGCCACTGAAGCACCGGCAGCAGCACGACGTCGGAAGTTCCATCGGTCACGAGTGTCGCCCGCAGTGTCATCGTGCAGGCCCTGCGTCGGAGGGCGCAAGCGGCAGCCCGGGCTGTCGCAGGTCTGCACGATGCATCACTCTCCTGGCGCCGGCGCGGGGGGCGTCGTCAGCATCCTCGATCGTCTGCAGCGGGTTCAGGTAGGCCAACAGATCTCCGCGGGTAACCGTGGGTTCATCGGACTCCTCCTGGTCACGCCACGTGTGCGGCAGGTGGCGTATCGAGAGTCGTGAAGCCTCGGACTCGCTGCCGCGCCCGGCGTGCGCCACGAGCAGGGCGTCGTCACGAACACACCCTACTACCGACGGCGAGTGCGTGTTGATGATTACCTGTCGAAGAGGATTGTCGGCATCGACGGGTTCCTCGACGTCAACGGCCAGTTCGTCCAGCAATTCGATGACGGCCGAAATGCGGAGGGGATGCATTCCGTTCTCGGGTTCCTCCAGGCAGAGCAGCCGTCGGCTCCTCGGATCGGATTCCATGACGGTGAGAGCGAGAAAGCGCAGCGTGCCGTCGGACAACGCGCTCGCAACGTGCTCGGTGTTCTGGAGATCCGTCATCACGATGCTCAGAAGCTGCCGCTTGTCGTCGACGTCCACAGCGATCCCCCGGACGTTCTCGACGAGTTCGGAGAGCCGGTTCGCGACGCGGGCGTAGACGTCCCGCTCTCCACCCGGGCGATCGCGTTGCGCCGCCTGCGCAAGGTGGTACAGCGTCGCCGCCAGGTGGGCTCCACTCGGTCCCATGCTGCGCGGCGCCGTAAACCCGTCCGGCGCCC
>WTGR01000057.1 GCA_011523485.1 Acidobacteriota bacterium | reverse complement strand
AACGAGCCGGGCGCCGGAGAAGGCGTCATATTCCGGACCACCAACAAGGGCGTGGGAACCGCGACGGTGGATCCAGACGCGACATGATCCGGCCGCAGGCATCGCGTCGTTCGTGTACACCCGCAGCAGGATGAGGTGATGCTATGATGCGACCATGCGGACCACATTGACGATTGACGACGACGTGCTGGCCGTCGCGCGAGCGCTGGCTGGCCGGCGCAGCGTCAGCCTCGGGACCGCGGTGTCGGAGTTGGCCCGGCGCGGCTTCAGAGGGACCGGCGTAACCGACCACGAAGACGACGGCGTGCCGGTCTTCCGGGTTTCGCCCGATGCGCCGCCGATCACCAGCGAGGACGTTCAGCGGGCGCTCGACGAGTGGCCGTGACTCGATTGCTCGACGTCAACGTGCTCATCGCGCTGACGTGGCCCCATCACGTGCACCACAACGCGGCGAGGACCTGGTTCGCCGGAGTCCGCGGGAACGGCTGGGCTACTTGTCCGCTGACCGAAGCCGGGTTCGTGCGCGTGTCATGCAACCCGTCGGCCGTCAAGCGGTCCGTGACCGTCTTCGACGCCATAGCACTGCTGGGCCGTCTCCGGCGGCTGGAATCGCATGCGTTCTGGGCGATGGAGCACTCCGTCACGGCGCTGCCGGCCGGAATCCGCTCGCGCATTCAGGGCTATCGCCAGATCACGGATGCCGTGCTGCTTGGACTCGCCGCGCAACGCGGCGGCCGGCTCGCCACTTTCGACACGGGCATGGCGGACCTCCTCGCGGAGGCGGAACGAGACTGGGTCGAGACGATTCCCGTGTGAACCGGAGGGTCGATTCGGCGGATTCACCGCTGACTCCACGTTAGAATCAGCGGCAGGTCCGGTGAAACGGCCGCGATGCCGACAATCCCTCGTGTCCTCGACGTGCGGGCCCTGGTGGAACGGAAGTCCTGCTTCCTGTTCGGGCCTCGTCAGACCGGAAAGTCCACGCTGATCGGCGATGCAGCCGCGTATGTCGTCCGCCAGCGCATCGGCCTCCGGCAGCTTGCCGAGACGGTGCTTCGTTGCGATTTCCCACGCCGATGCGGCGCTGATCAGAACGTCGTTGTCGTTGTCCGCGATCGCAAGCCGCGCGCTCTCCACCAGACGCGGATCACCGGCCATCCACCACAGGAACGCGTGCGTGTCGAGCAAGACTCGCACGGTTCTATCCACCCTCCCACAGCTTCAGTTCCTCTTCCGGCAGCGGCTCGAAGAAGGCGTCGGTGATCTTGATGTCTCCCCTCATGGCGCCGAAACGACGCTTGCCCCTGGGCTTGCAACACACGAGCCGGGCGACCGGTTGGCCCCGGCGAGCGATGACGACCTCCTCGCCGGCCTCCACCTGCGCCAACAGCCGGGACAGTTGCGTCTTGGCTTCGTGGACGTTCACGATGGGCATCGGGGGTTCTCCTGCGGGACGATTCAGCTTAGCCAGGAAGCTGGTCACACCGCAAGCCCTCGGCGCCGGCCGCGGCACCACGATGCTAACGTCGAGGACGCGCCCGGGTGGACGACGCTCCACTCGAGGTACATCTCTATCGCCGAGCGGATGAACGCCGACCTCCCGCGTTGGCGAACCTCGGGGTCCGCGTCGATGCGGCGCAGGAGTGCCGCATCCATCGAGATCTGGACGGGTCGAACCGGCGTATTGGCATCCTGCCACATGCTCTTGATGGCTCCATTGTTGGCCAAAGCGCGTCGCAAGCTCGACGCCCTCTTCGCGACACATGCCCAGAAAAGCCTTGAGCGACGCGGCTCCCTCGCGCCTCAGCCCGGCGACATCCGGTGCGTAGAATCCGCGCCAGGCGCCGCCGGACTGAGTGCGTCGCTGTCACAATCGGTGGGCGCCGTCCACGCGCGACATCTTCCTGTCGAACGTGCCCACCGGAACGTGTCCCGCCTTGCGGGCGATCTCGACGACGAGGCAATCGGAGAATCCGACCGCTCGCTCGCGTGCGAACGTCGCGTGCGCTCGTCGGACGACGTCCTCATCCTGCAGGACGAGGCGATCGTGCTCTACGAGCATGCTCACAGCGGTCCCGATGCGCCGGCGGTTCAGCCCGTAGACGGACTTCAGCACCCATACGGTCTCGGCGAGCACCGGCAGCGAAATCCAGGCGCCGTGCTCGACGAACGTCTCGGCGCGGGCGACCTGTTCCGGATCGTCGCGCACGATCAGCCGGACGAGGACGTTCGTGTCAACCGCGCGCATGGGTGCGCCGCATGTGGGACCGGATACCCTCGTCCATGTCCGCGACGCTCTTGCGCCCCGGCGGTGCGTCGAACACGGCTTCGTGAATGTCCAGCGACGAGTACTTCGACGCCCGTCGCACGACTACTTCGTCCCCTCGCTCGCACCACTCGACGGTCGAGCCCGGCGTCAACCCCAGCTTGCGGCGGATCCGGACCGGAACCGAAACCTGACCCTGTGACGTGATTTTCGATTCGATCGATGCCATGGGCCTGCCCCCTGCATTGCGCACCGGAGCATTGTCACTTTCATTACCCTGGTAAGTCAACCGCTCGGACTGCTGTCGCGAGAATCGCCGGCGAGCCGCGGGCGAGGTCCGTGAGCAGCTCGGCGAGATCCGGATTTACGGGTCGCGGGCAACCCGCCCAACGATGCGGGTCGCCGGGTCACGACAACCCGCGGAAGTCGCTCCGCGTGTAGAGCGGGACGTAGTTGCCGACTTCCCTGCGGACATTGGCCGCGCCGTCCTGTTCGCCCCGGTCGACGAGGGCCATCGCGGCGATGACTTCGCAGCCGGCCGCGCGCGCTTCCTCGACCGCCTTCAGCAGGGACCCGCCGCTCGTGACGACGTCGTCGACAATCACGACCTTCGTTCCCGGTTGCGGCGGATTCTCCAGCCGGCGCTTCGTGCCGTGGCGCTTCGGCTCCTTGCGGACGTAGAAGCCGTCGATCGGGCACTCGCGGGCGTACGACAGCGCCACCATCGAGCTGACGATCGGGTCCGCGCCATGCGTCAACCCGCCGACCGCCCCGGGGCGCTCCGGAAGCTTCTCGAGCGCGTCGAGGAAGGCCATGCCGACCAGGTAGGCGCCGTCCGCGCTCAACGTCACCGGTTTGCAGTCGAAGTAGAAGTTCGATTTCGCGCCGGTGCTGAGCGTGATCTCGCCGGTTCGAAACGCGCGGGCTTCCAGGAGGTCTCGGAGTTTCCTGCGGGTGTCGGTCGGACTGTCGCTCATTGTCTGGAATCACCTAACTCGTTCAAATTCCGTGAATTGTACCGCTCCGGTCAAATCGGCTCACGGCGCCGGCGCAGCGGTCGCCGCCACGTCCCCCATCCACGCCGCGCTCGACACCAGGCGCAGCGCGACGATCACGAGGACGGTGCGGTAGAGGCGCGTGAAGAGAACGTCGTCGACGCGATCGAGCAGTCGGCTGCCGGCCGCCGCACCGGCAATCACCAGCATGGACATCGCCAGCAGCAGCCCGAGGTGCTCGCGGTACGAGAAACCCACCCAGCCGAACGCCGCGATCTTCGCCAGGTGTCCTGCCCCCTGACAGGCCGCCGCGGTGCCCACCACGCCCCGCCGCGACAGACCGAGATGCGGAAAGAACGGCGCGACGAGCGGCCCGACCGCCCCGACCAGACTGCCCAGGAAACCGGCGACGCCGCCCAGCACCGCGAAACGGCGCGCCTCGCCGCCCGCGCCGGCGGGACGGATTCGCAGCCATCCGGGTCGCAACGTGGCGACCAGCACGAAGACGCCGATCAGGGTCGTGCCGAGGGCAGGCGGCATGGCGAGCGCCACGCGCGCCCCGGCCAGCGCCAGCGGCAGCAGGAACAACGCGTACCAGCCGACGACGCTCCACGCCACGTGGCGCCCCTGCACGACGGTGCGCGCGCCGTTGGAGACCAGTTGGATCACGCCGTGCAGCGGAATGGCGGCGGCCGGCTCGAAGAACAACAGCATGACCGCCAGCAGCACGGTGCCGCCGGCCAGGCCGACCACCGCCGACAGCGCGGCCGACGCGAACGCCACGGCGCAGAGCAGAGCGACGGTCAGCGGGTCCATGCGGGGGAATGATAGAGCCCCGCCGTCGAACGCTGGTTCCGTTCAGGCGATCAGATCCGACGGGTCGGAGGCTGCGGCGCCGGTGTCCCGCAATCGTGCGACCGCGCGGCGATCGAAGCTCGCGAACACGGTTCCGCCCAGCGCCTCGCCCTGGTGCGCAATGACGCCGTCCGCAAAGTCGCCACCCGCCCGCAACGCGGCCATGCCGGCCTCGACCGCCGGAGCGTCGGTAGCGACCACATCGATCTCGGTTATCGCCTCGATTGCCGCGGCGATGTCGTCCGCCCCATGGCCATAGGCGCGCTTCAGCACCCAGGCGAGCTCGCAGAACACCGGAATGGGAACGGCGATGAGCGTCGCCCGCGCCAGCAGAGCCCGGGCCGCCCCGGCCTGCTCCGCATCATCCTCCACCACCGTGCGCACCAGGATGTTCGTGTCGACCGTGACCTTCACACCTTTCCCGCCCATCCCGCAGCCGCGGCCTCGTTCAGCTCCTCGACGGAGCGTGCCGGCGTTGCCGGTCTCTTCAGCATGCCGAAGATGGACGCCACCGGCCTCCCGTGCTTCCCTCTGACCCCCAGCCTTCCATCCTTCAGCAGATCGACGTCGACCTTGTCGCCGGGACGCACCCCGAGATGTTCGAGCACTTCCTTGCGCAGCGTGATCTGGCCCTTGGCCGTGACCGTCAACGTGATGGGCATGTGCGGTCTCCGTCGCTATCGAGATCGCAAGTAAGGCATTATAGCCTTTCCGATGCCCGAGCGAGGTCTTCGGGGCGGCTGCGGACATGCCCGCGAACCGCCAACCCCCGTTCCCTTGTCGTCTGCGACGGTCGCCTGGCGATCGAGAGCTTCGGGGCGATGGACAGGTACTGACGCGATGGCGATGGCGACACAACCAACGGATCGAAGGCGCCGGTGGCTCGACAAGGCCCGCCTGGTTCTCGCCCACGTCGCGGCCGTGGTCATCGGGTTCGTCCTGATGGTCTTCGGCCTCGGTCTGGGAGTGACGATGGTCATGCTGCCGGTCGGTCTCGTCGTCGGCCTCTTCGGCGTCGGGGTGTTCGTGTGGGGTCTGCTGGGTCACCTGGGAAGAGACGAATGAGGCCAGCGGCTGGCCAGCGCGTCGTGCAGCGCAGTGCGGAGCGGCTTAGAATCAGAAGAGCCCGATCAAGAGCAACGGGTGCGCCAGGGTCCGATTCATCCGGGGAGGACAGCATGGAGGAGAAGCGCGACGCGACTTCGAGCACACGGCGATTCCCCGCGATGCTGATCGCCGTACCGATGGCGCCGGTGTGCCTGGGGCTGTTGCTGGCCGCCGCCACGCACGACATGGCGCAATCCGGGACGGCCGCTCCCATCGAGATTCCCCGGGCAACCTCCCGGCCGGCCGACGCCGCTCCCGATTGGGCGGTGGTGCAGGAGTACCTCGACCAGCAGAGCGCCTGGCGGGAGCGCACCAGCGGGATCGCCATGGCCGGCCTGTCCGCCGACGAGCGCGACCGCCGCTTTCAGGATGCGTTCGCCGAGCGCCCGAACATCCGCCCCGCCATCGCCGCGGCGACCGCGATCGTCGATGCCGGCGCGCACGACAGGACGAGGGAAGCCGCCGAGTTCCTCGTCATGCAGACCATCACCGAGCCGGACGCCGACCAGCACATGTACAGGGGCGCGCAGGCGCTCGCCGCGGAGGCGCCGGACGACGAGCGCTGGCCGTCGATCCTGATGCGGATGGACGGCCGGCGATTCTACGGACCGGACGGCGAGTCCTCGACGCGGGGCATCGACCGGTTCTTCGAGGAGATGGCGTCCGGCGCCCCGCGTCCGGCGTTGCGCGCGACGGCGCGGTACTACGTGGCGGCCGGGCTGATGCGGTCCGCCAACGGAGCGATGGTCGGGGAGGAGGAACGCGACGGGCGGCGGCAGCGCGCCCTCGATGCGGCGACCGGCCTGAGCGCCGGCGTCGAGGATCAGCCGTTCGGCGGCGCGCGGGCCGCCGCCGCCGCCGATCCTTCCGCGGTCGCTCCGGCCGGCCCCTTCGGCAGATCGGATCCGCGCACCTTCTCGGAAGCCGAGGCGGACCTGATCCGGACCATCGAGCACGCGACCGTGGGCGGCACGGCGCTGGACATGACGGGCCGCCGGCTCGACGGCGCCGAGGACAGCCTGTCGGCCTACCGGGGCCGCGTGGTGCTGCTCGACTTCTGGGCGACGTGGTGCCGCCCCTGCATCGACGTGCTGCCGGAGCTGCGCGAGCTGGTCGGCGATCTGCCGGCGGACCGTTTCACCCTGCTGGCGATCAGCGTCGACGAGCAGCTCGAGACCGTGACCGCGTTTCGCGAGCGCGAGCCGATGCCCTGGACCAACTGGCACGTCGGCATCGACAGCGACATCGAGCGGGCCTGGGACGTACGCGGCTTCCCGACCTATGTGCTCGTCGACGAAGAGGGACTGATTCTGGCTCGCACGAACCACTTCAGCCCCCGGTTCACCGAGATGCTCGGCGCGGCGGTCGCCGGCGAGGAACTTCCTGCCCACGAAGCGGAGGCCGTGCCGGACACGCCGAACGTCGCCGATCTCCGGCGCGCCGCCGAGCAGGGAGACCCCGAGGCGCAATTCCAGCTCGGCGGGCTGTACGAGCGAGGCAACGGCGTGCCGGAAGACGTCGCTGAAGCCGCCGCGTGGTACCGGCGCGCCGCCGACCAGGGCTACGCCAACGCACAGTTTCTTCTCGGCTTCGCGTACAGCAACGGCGAGGGCGTTCCCCTGGACGATGCCGAGTCCATCGCCTGGTTCCGGCGCGCGGCCGAGCAGGGACACGACGCCGCGCAGTGGATGCTCGGCACAATGTACGCCTGGGGGGGCCGCGGCGCGCCGCGGGACGAAGTGGCGGCGTACATGTGGCTGCACCTGGCCGTGTCGCAGAACGACCGGCACGATCGCAGCCCGCTCGACCAGTTGGAGGCGCGGATGAGCCCCGCGCAGATCGCGGAGGCGCAACGCCGGGCGCGCGAGTGGCGCGAGGCGCGCCGGTAGTCGACTCACCTGTCCCGAGGTCAGCGAGCGCCGATTCTCGTCGTGCCGCGGATTTCGCCGCCCGGGCTCACTGCACGGTGAACGCCCCGAACGCCGGCACCAGGATCATGCTCAGCACGACGACGGCGATAGCCGTCAGAACCGTGGCCACCGCACCGGCTCTGAACATCGTCCCGAGGTGGACGGCGCCCGCGGCGAACGTGGTCGCCGCCGTGGGGCTCGACCACGGCAGCGCCACGGCGTGGGCCGTGCCGGCGATGATCCGGGCCAGAATCGCGGCGTTGTACTCGAGGGCCTCGGCGATCGGAAGCAGCATCGAGGACACCATCACCGTCGAGGAGATGCCGCTGGCCACTTGGGTCAGCACCGTCGTGAGCAGGCCGGCCAGCCAGGGCAACGCCGTCGCCGTGACGTTCCCCGCGAACGCGGCCCCGACCCAGTCGGTCACTCCCAGTCGGGTCAGTCCGCTCACCATCGCCATGCCCCCGACGACCAGGAACAGTACGTTCCACGACACGCCTTCCTGAAGGTCCTTGCGGTCGAGGGTCGTGTCGCCGCGCTTGCCGTCGACCGGCAGCAGGAAGAGGAGGACCATGCCCACCGGGGGCACGTACCAGATGTCGAGGAACTCTACCGTCGCGAGGGCCGGCAGCATCCACAGGGCCAGCATCACGGTCAACACGAACAGGACGTTCTTCTCGCCGCGGCCGAGCGGGCCGAGCTGCTCGGATTGCCGGCGGATGCGCAGCCGGCTGGCGGAGAGGTTCCGCACGTCGGGCACGACCATCAGCTTCAGGATCAGGTAGTAGATGGGGACGTGGACCGCGGCGAGAACGACCCCGGTCGACGTCCACTGCGCGAAGCTGATGCTGTAGCGCGTCGTTTCTTCCAGCACGGAGAGCACCAGCGGGTTGAACGCGATGCCCATGGGGGTCGCCAGCTCGCCGGCGGCCACGCCGTACAGCACCGCGAGACTCGCCGCCTCCGCCATGCGCGGCCCCCGGGCAGCCGCTTCGCCGGCGTCGAGCGCGGCCACCGCCGACCGGCTGACCGACAGCGCGATGGGGGTCATGATCACGATGACGACGAGGTCGCTGACCAGCGCGGACGTCACCGCCGCCGCGATCAGGAACACGAGTATCAGGCTGCCGCTCGACCGCACCGCGCCCGGCATGCGCAGCAGCGCCAGGGCGACCCTGGTCGCCAGGCCGTGCTTGTGCATGGCGTGCCCGAAGAGCATCGAGCCCATCAGAAAGGGAAGGATCGGCTGGCCGTACAGGCCGGCCACCTCGGCGAAGGGCATCGCGCCGCCGGCCGGCAGGAGCACGAACGGGAGAAAGCTGGCGACCGCCCACGGAACCGGCACGGTCGCCCACCAGGCGAGAATCCACGCGTAGGCGGCAAGCGCGAAGTGCGCCTCCGGTCCGAGACCAGCCAGCGGCGCGGCGCGAACGGCGGCGAACGCCGCCGGCCCGGCCAGCACCCGCAACGCGAACGCCTGTCGACCGGTCAGCGCTTCACTTGCCCGCACGACTCGTCTCCGGGGCGTCCACGCGGACCGTGACGATGTCCGTCTCGTGGAACTGCTGGTGCCGGACCGAGGTCGCTATGTGCCGCAGCAATCGAAGCGAGACCTCCCTTTCCATCAGCATGTCGTCGGGCCGCTCCCCGAGAATCGCGATCCGGTCCTGCACGTTCTCCTCGCCCACCGCGGCCACGAACTCGAGGACCGCACCGTCGGCTTCCTTGTGCGCCGACAGGAACAGGCGGCGCCGCTGCCGCTTCGCATCCCGTTCGTCCGGGCCGGTCAGCGTCAGCAGCGTCTCCTCGCCGGCCGCTTCGAGGCGGTGCACCATCTTCGCGTCCCAGCCGCTGCGTTGCGCGAACGCGCCGAGGAACTCCCTGATCTTCGGTAGCACGGCCAGGTCGAAGTCGACTTCGATTCGGGAGCGGCGGGGCGCCGTCATCTCGAGGAACAGCGTCATGAGGATCGCCACCAGCCCGCCGGTGGTGATGCCGTTCTGCAGCAGGCCGCCCGCGACGTCCGAAAGAAGCCCGGGGAATATCATGCCGTTCTGGCAACCCGTGCCGACCCAGAACGCCACGCCGGCCACCAGCCCCTTGCGATAGTCGATGCCGCCCTGCACGATCTCGGTCATGCCGCGCACGAAGATCAATGCCATCAGTACGGTCACATAGGCGCCGGCGACCGCGCCCGGGATCGCCAGCACCAGGGCCAGTGCCTTGGGCAGGAACGCGAGCGCGAGCAGGATTCCACCTGCGGCGATTCCGACCCGGCGGGCCCCGACACCCGTAATCTCGATGGCCGGCGCGCTGATGCCGGCGACGGTCTGGGTCGGCATTATCCCGGCGAGGCCGGAGAGCAGCTTGCAGATGCCGTCCGCCGCCACGCCGCCCTCCACCGCCCGGTAGTCCACGGCCCGCGGCTCGCGCCACGAGACGCGCTGAATGGCGACGGTACCGACGATCGTGTGAATGGTGCCGATGAACGCCACGAACACGAAGCCGGGCAGAAGCCCGACGAATGCCGGGCCCATGTCGAGCTCGATGCCCGGCCACCCGCCCCGCGGCACGCCGACCCACGGCGCCTCGATCACCCGGGCCAGGTCGTAGAGACCGAACGCACCGGCGATCAGCGAGCCGGTCGCAATCCCGATGACCGGCGCCCAGAGACGGAGGGTCGCCGTCCCCTTCAGTGAGATGCCGAGGATGACCAGGATCGTCGCCAGCGCGGTCAACGGCGCCCCCAGCGCCGGTACCTGGTCCGGCGTCTGGTGCATGCGGCCGAAGACGACCGGCAGCACGGTGACCGGTATCAGCATGTTCACCGTGCCGACGATGGTCGGCGTCAGGAGCCGCCGGAACAGGGAGAGCCGCGCCGAGAGCACGATCGGCAGCAACGACGACGCAACGACCAGGGCGCCGAGCAGTGCCGGCCCGCCCTGGGCCAGCGCCGTGGCGCTGAGGCCGATGAAGGCTCCCGGCGGGCCCATCGCGAGGACGTACCCGGCCCCGATGCGGCCGGCGCGAACCGCCTGCAGCGCCGTGCAGACGCCGCTGATGGCGACAGCACAGAATACCGCCCAGGACAGGTACGCTTCGCTGCCGCCGGCGGCCCGAATCACGATCGTCGGGATCAGGACGATGCTGGCGCCGCCCAGCATCACCAGCTGCAGGCCGCAGCCGAAGGCAAGCGCAGCCGGAGGACTCTCGTCAGGCTGATAGCGAACGCTGGTAGTCCGGCTCGAGCCGCTGCCCATCCTGTCGCGTCAGACGCCCTCGACTATCGTGGTGGTCGTATTCGAGCACCTGTCGGCCATCGCTCGGAGCTCGCTGTGGGCCGCGGAGCTCCACCACGATTTCGCCCGCTCGACGCTCTCGAACTCTATGACGATGACACGATGCGGCGTCCAGTCCCCCTGTACGACCTCCGCCGCGCCGCCGCGCACCAGGAACCTGCCGCCGTGAGCCTCCACGACCGCCGGCGCCCGATCGCGAAACTCGTCGAAGGCCGCCTGGTCGGTTATCTCCACGTCTATCAGCGCGTATCCAGCCACTACCTCTTCCTCCCATCAAGCGGGTTTCGGTGTGACGAATTCTACCCGACCGGCGGATTTAGAGACGGCCGGCCTGGGCGCGCGCGGCGCGCGAGGCCGGCGTCCACGGCTTTCCAGCCGATCCTGCTGACGTCGCTCACCACCTCCATCGGCCTTGCGCCGCCGATGCGGAGCAGGAGCCCCGACGCCTCCTTCATGCGCCGATGGCGGTCGTTTCGGTTTCGGGGTACTGTTTGTGACCCGCCACGCTGGTGTGGGTCCCAACGCCGTACATGATCCGCGACGAGGCCGGTAGACCGACGGTGGTCCGTGTCGCCGGGGACAACGGCTTCCGGATTGCCTGCCTCGGTGTGCTGTGCCTCCTTGCCGGTATCGGGCCGGCGGCCGCGCAGGACGACGCCGGGTCGA
Organism: Acidobacteriota bacterium; assembly: GCA_011523485.1. The sequence goes on along the minus strand of WTGR01000057.1, from coordinate 5,288 downwards.
TCTGGGGGATCGTCAGCGACCAGGTGGGCGGCCTGCTGCCCGGCGTGACCGTCACCGCGCGGCATGCCGCGACCGGCCTGGCGCGCAGCGCGGTGACCAGCGAGGACGGCGACTACGAGATCGCGCGGCTGCCCGCGGGAGACTACGACGTATCCGTCTTCCTGCCCGGGTTCCGCGCCGACCCGCAGCCAGCGCGGGTCGCGGGAGCGGAGACGACTGTCGACTTCACCCTGACCATCGCGCCGCTGGCCGAGACCGTCACCGTGACGCGGTCGGAGCAGGGCCTCGACGACGTGGCCAACGCGGTGGCGGTGCTGGGGTCCGAGGCGCTCGGCTTCACCGAGCGGAAGGCGTCGCTCGACGAGGCGCTGCGCGGCGTGCCGGGGCTGACCGTCCAGAACCGGCGCGACTACGGGCTGACCGGCGGCATCGCGCTGAGCGTCCGCGCCCCGCCCTCCGAGCCCATGCTCGGCATCCGCGGATTGGCCGTCGTCCAGGACGGGATTCCGCTGACGACCACCGACGGGACCACCGAGCCGGGCAGCGTCGACCTCGGGTCGGTGCGGCGTATCGAGGTCATCCGCGGCCCGAGCTCGGTCCTGTACGGGAACGCCGCCGGCGGCGTGATCAACCTGGTCACCGAGATCGATCCGACGCGGCGGCTGACGCTCCGCCCCGACCTGCAGTGGGGCAGCTACGGCTACCAGCGACAGCAGCTCCGGGTCGACGGCCGCAACGACCGCGGCACGCGGTTCATGGGCAGTTTCAGCCGCTTCCGGACGGACGGCTGGCGCCGCCACAGCCACGCGGAGGTCCGCCAGGCCAACGTGGTCGTGCGGCAGGCGCTCTCGCCGCGGACCGAGCTGTCCCTCGTCTTCAACCACTACGATCTGCCGTTCGCCGCGAACCCGTCCTACCTGTCAGCGGCGGAGGCGGCCGATCCCCGGCTGCCGGCGGCGGAGCGGGGCCAGGACCCGCAGCAGCCAAGCCGCTGGTTGGGTGGCACGACCGTCGAGAAGGAAAACTGGGGCGAATCGGCCCTGCAGACGCAAGGCGGGGCGACCATCGAACACCGATTCTCGGAGTCGCATGTCCTGAACGCCACCGTCTGGGCCGTCCGCCGGCGCGTGGACACCGCCCTCGTCAACCGCACCCTCGACCTGAGCCGACGCGGGGCCGGCCTGCGTTCGACGTACCAGGGCGCGGTCGAAGTCGGCTCGACCGCGTTCAGGTGGACGGCCGGGGTGGACGTGTCGTCGAAGGACGAGACCCGGATGGACTACCACTTTCTGCCGCCGTTCGTCGTCGGCGGCACCGCTCACCGCGGCGCCCTGAACCTCGACCAGCAGGAGCTGGTGGCGTCGGCGGCGCCCTTCGGCCAGTTGAGCGTATCGCCCCACCCGCGGGTCACCCTGACGGCCGGGGCGCGCTACGACCACTACCGCTTCCGGGCGGCCGACCGGAAGCTCGACGACGGCGATCAATCGGGCCGCCGCACGATGAGCGCCCACAGCCCCACCCTCGGCATGACGGTGGCGGTGGCGCCGGGTCTGAACGTCTACGGCAACTTCGCGACCGCCTACGAGACGCCCATCACCGCCGAGCTCGCGCGGTCGCCGGACGAGCGGGGCGGATTCAACCACGAGCTGGACCCGTCGCGGCTCCGCAGCCGCGAGTTCGGCGTGCGCGGGCTGATCGAGCCGGCCCGGCTGCAATACGAGGTCGCCGCCTACCGCTCGCGCCTGCTGAGTCAGATAGTGGCGGTCCGTCCCAGCGCCGTTGCGCTCTACTACGTCAATGCCGGCGAGACCGCGCGCAACGGCGTCGAGTTGTCGCTGGGCTGGCGGCCCGCGGCCCGGTTCGGGGCCCAGCTCGCCTACACCCACCAGGACTTCGCCTTCCGGCGATACGTGCTCGGGGGCGTCGACTACGCGGGGAAGCGCGAGCCCGGTGCGCCGCCGGGGCGTCTGTTCGCGGGGGTCGACTACGCGGCGCCGTTCCACTTGCAGGCGAGCGCGTCGGTGCGCTGGGTCGACGAGTACTTCGTCTCCAACGCCAACGAGGCGGCGGCAACCAATTGGGCCTACACGGTGGTCGACCTGCGCTTCGGATGGGTCGGACAGGTGGGCGGCGTCGATGTGCAGCCCTTCGCGGGCATCGACAACCTGTTCAATGAGCGCTACAACGCATCGGGCCTGGTCAACCACTTCAGCCGCCGGTACTACCGGCCCTCGCCCGGCCGGGAGATCTACGTCGGGTTCACCCTCGGTGGCGGCCTGCGTTGACCGGGAACGCGTCGCCGGGCGTCAGTCGAGGCCGGGCACGCCCCTGACCCACGCCGTCGGGCCGTCCTCCCACTTGTTGTGAGTCAGCCGGACCACGGTCCGGTCCGACGGGCGGATGGCGTGCAGCTCGCCGTACGGCTGCGGCTGGAAGACGACCCGCAACAGCGGCAGCTCGTCGCTGAACTCGCCGCGCTGGGACGTGAAGAGCACCCATTCGTCGTCCGGCGAGAACCGGGGGTGCATGTCGTGGCCGGGGCTCCGGGTGAGGCGTTCGGGCGCACCCGGCCGGCCGGCCGCGTCGAACGTGATGGTGTACAGCTCGAAGTTCCCGTCCCGCAGCGACGTGAACGCGACGCGGTCGCCCGTGGACGAGAACGCGGGCATCGTGTCGGTCGCCTCGTGGTGCGTCAGTCGCTGCACGCCGGTGCCGTCCGCGTTCATCACGTAGATCTCGGCGTTGCCGTCGCGCATGCTGCGAAAGACGAGGCGCCGGCCGTCGGGCGAGAAGTCGGGGAACGCGTCGTTGGACTCCGAGTCCGGCGTCACGTTCACTGCCTCGCCGCCCCGGGCGCCGATCTTCCAGATATCCACATCCACGTTGCCGGAAGCGAACGGCGGCCCGACGGCGAACGCCAGCCAGCGGCCGTCCTTCGACCAGGAAGGCCCCCAGACGGAGTCGGGGCCGCGGTACCGATCCGCCCCCGCGAGGTCGAAGACCACGCGCTTGCGCGTGCCGTCGGGCCGGGACGCGACGAGGCGCGCGAACGCCTCGCTCGTGGCGATCTCTCCCGAGGTGGGATCGACAGCCGGCAGATAGCCGCGGATGCCGATCAGGGACACGCGGCGGCCCGGCATGGCGACCTCCAGCGGCGGGTGGATCAGGAAGTCCCCCGGCGCGTCGCTCTCGAACCGCGACGCCGGATCGGTCGGCCCCGGCCCGTGCGCCAGCAGGCGCCCCGAGTCGGGGTCGTAGGCCGGCGCCCAGTAGTCGCGGGCGGTGTCGCTCTCGATTCGCGGATCGGAACCGTCGGGCAGGGTGGAGAGGATGGTCCAGCGGTCGTCCCGGCGCGCCGTGAAGGCGAGCCTGCCGTCGGGCGCAGAGACCGGCGAGAGCGCGGCCTCGCCGGGCGCGGAGATCGGCTCGGGCTCTGAGCCGTCGATTCCATCGACGCGGGCGCGGTAGATGCGCGGGTCGCCGTCCCGTTGCGAGTAGAAGACGACCTCCCGCCCGTCCGGCGTCCAGGCCGGCGCGCCGTCCCAGCTCTCGTGATGGGTGAGCCGCCGCACGTCGCTCCCGTCCGCCCGCATCACGTACAGCTCGCTGGCCAGGTAGGCCGCCGGGGGACCGGCCCCGGTGCTCGTCGCCACCGTCGTGTCGCGACTGCTCGAGAAGAGAATCCGCGTGCCGTCGGGCGAGAAGGCCGGGTTGTAGTCGCCCGCGGCGTGCCGCGTCAGGTTCACCGCCTCCTCGACCGCGGACGGGTCCCAGGGTCGAAACGGGGTCGCGAAGATGTCCGCGCTGCCGTCCCGGGTGCTGACGAAGAGCAACCGCCGGCCGTCCGGCGAGATGGCCGCCGCGTCCTCCAGCGCGGGACTCTCGACCAGCGGCCGCGGCTCCGCGTCACCCTCCAGGTCGAGCACGTACAGGTCGGGGTTGCCGCTCCGCTCGGAGGTGAACACCACCCACCGCCCGTCCGGAGAAATCGCGCCGTTGTAGTCGAGACCCGGATCCGTCGTCAGCCGCCGGGGCTCCGAGCCGGGGCCGGCGAAGAGGTACAGATCCCAGTTGGACGGCTGGATGCTGCTGTAGACGATCGTTTCCCGGGCGGGCCCGGGCTCCTGCGTGCCGTGCACGCGGCCTGTCCCGACGACAACGACGAGGAGTCCCAGCAGACCGGCAAGCGCCAGGATCCGGTTGAAAACCTGCATTGCACAGTCCTCCATGCTTCGGCCGGACGGGACGGACGCCCCTGGCGGCACTCTAACAGACAATGGCCGTGGCCCTGCGCGTCGCGACGACCGGGTTGTCGACCAGCCCCGTTCCTGCATAATCCCATGACCTCACGTTCCGCAGGAGATTGACATGAGCCGTCGCGCTTTGCTCGCAGTGTGCGTATACGCCGGCATGACGCTGGCGACGGGGTCTCCCGGCCAGGCGCAGGTCCGGAACCCCGCGCCGGTCACCGATGCGATGCTGCAGGATCCCGACCCCGCCGACTGGCTGAGCTGGCGGCGCACCCTCGACGGATGGGGGTACAGCCCGCTCGACGAGATCGACCGCGGCAACGTGGACGAGTTGCGGCTCGTCTGGTCCTGGGGCCTCGAACCCGGGGTGTCGCAGACGACCCCGATCGTGCACGACGGCTTCCTGTACGTCGCGAACCCCGGCAACGTGGTCCAGGCGCTCGACGCGCGCACGGGCGACTTCGTCTGGGAGTATCGCCGCGAGATGGACGAGCGGCGCCGCAGCTCGGCGCAGATGCGGAGCCTGGCCGTCTACAAGGACCTGGTCATCCTGAACACCTACGACGCCCACATCGTCGGGCTGGACGTCCGGACGGGCGAGGTGCGCTGGGAGACCCCGGTCGGGGGCGACCAGGAGGGTTACACGTTCTCGAGCGGACCGATCGTCGTCGACGGGACGATCGTCGCCGGGATGACGGGCTGCGGGCGCTACCGCGACGACACCTGCTACATCGTCGGCGTCGACGGCAGGCAGTTCGTCGCGTTCGTGGCCGGCCCATCCATCGGCGGCTCGAGCTGGGCGACGATTCTCCCCGGCGACCTGCTTCGCGACGAGCGCAACCCGCGGGGCGGCAGCGGCGTCTTCGTGTTTGCGTTGCCCGCGGGCGAGTAGCAGTGAACGGACCGGTCGTTCTTCCGCTCACGACCTCGCCTGGAGCGCGCGGTCGAGCAAATCCGTGACGTCCAACAGGTGTGCACCGTTTCGCAGGTATTCCTCGTCCAGACGATGCTCCTGTACCAGCACGATCCCGAGGATGT
>WTGR01000890.1 GCA_011523485.1 Acidobacteriota bacterium | reverse complement strand
CGCAATCCGTGAACCCTCGCGCATCATCGCCCATGCGGGCGACCGGCGCAACAGCGGGATGCGGTTCAGAACGCACGACGTGCCCGGCGTGCGCTGCGCATCACCTCGGTCACTACATGACATCACATCAGTTATCATGCTGTCATGCACCGCACCCAGATCCAATTGACCGCAACGCAAGTGCAGGCGCTGCGGGCGCAGGCACGGCTGCAGGACCGCTCGATGGCCGATCTCGTGCGCGAGAGCGTCACCGAGTACCTCGCCCGCCGTCATGCCGTGGATCGGGACGAGGTCGCTCGCCGCGCGCTGGCCCTGGCCGGCCGGTACCGGTCCGGATGCCGCGATCTGGCCGAGGACCACGACAAGTACCTCGATGAGGCATTCGATTCGTGACGCTCTTCGTCGACACGTCCGCCCTGCTGGCTTTCCTCGACGCCGATCAGCCGCGCCATGCCGACGCCGTCGATGCCTGGCGCCGGGCGCTGCACGACCGCGACACGCTCGTCACGTCCAACTATGTGCTGGTGGAGACCTACGCCCTGGTTCAGCGTCGGCTCGGCCTGGAGGCACTACGCGACCTGGCGAACGACTTTCTCCCGCTCATGGAGCCGCTGTGGGTCGACGAAGCGCTCCACGCCGCAGCGACCGCCGCACTCTTCACGGCCGGTCACCGGAAGCTGTCGCTGGTCGACTGCACGAGCTTCGAGATCATGCGACGTCATGGAATCACCGCCGCACTTTCCCTGGATGCGGACTATGCGCAACAGGGCTTCCGCCTTCTGCCACCCGCTGCCGCTAGCGCGAGCCGGCGACCTTGACGGTGACGATCTCGATGCCGTGGTACTGGCGGTGACGCACCGACGAGGCGTAGTGGCGCAGCAGGCGGAACGACAGCTCGCTCTCTTCGGGCATCTCCGCGCGTTCGCTCAGGTAGGTCAGGTGATCCTCGATGTTCTCCGTCTCGGAGACGACCAGGAACTCCATCTCCACGGTCTCGCGACCCGGGCGCGCGAACAGGATGAGGCGCGGGGCGCTGTCGGCCTCCTCGCCGCCGCGTAGCTGCAACAGGCATTCGAGCGCCTCCTCGCCGGCGGCGCGCAACCGCGCGCTGGAGGCGTCGTTCCAACCACTGCGGCCGGACACCTCCCGCAGGAAGGCATCGATCCCCACTGCGGCCGCGGCATCCAGCTCGACGTCCAGCCGCCGGCGCCGCGGGCTGGTCAGCTCGAGGAACCCGGTGAGCAGAACCGTGGCCAGCACGCCGATGGTCATGCCGTTGCCCAGCGACGCGCTCCACGTCTCACCCAGCACGCTCTCGAAGACGCTCCCGCTCCCCAGCCCCACGCCGAGGGCGAGGGCGACGCCCACCACGAGACCCTTCTGCGGATCGAGACCCTCCTGAGACACCGTGCGGATGCCCTCCACGAAGAGCAGTCCCATGATGATCAGCAGAAAGGCCCCCATGACGGGACTCGGCACCGCGAGCAGGACGGCGGTCAGCTTCGGCAGGAACGCCAGCGCGAACAGCATGGCCCCGATGGCGTAGCCGACGCCGCGCGCGGCCACGCCGGTGAGATTGATGAGCGACACGCTCGACGGCAGGTAGATGATGACCGGCGGCGTCACCGCGATCCCGGACAGCAGGATGCCGACCCCGCTCGCGTTGAGCGCGCCCTGCACCAGGCGGAAATCCGTCGCGCGCGGCTTGCGCGCGGAGGCCTGCTGAATGACCGCGCCGTCGCTGCTGGTCTTGATGGCGGCCACCACGGACACGATCACGAACACCGGCAGCAGCGCCCAGAACCGCGTGTCGGGCGTGAGGTCGATCCCCGGCCAGGCCGCGACGTCCGGCAGATCCAGCCAGGAAGCCTCGGCTACCGGCCGCAGGTCGTACAGCCCGAAGAACAACGCCGCCGCGCAGCCGGCGAGGATGCCGCTGAGCGGCGCCCACAGCCGCCAGACGCCCGAGGCGCGCAGCACCATCCCGGTGGCGACGGCCAGCGTGACCCCGGCGGCGATCAGGCCGCCGCCCTCGGGCGCCCCGGCGGGCACGTCCGTCAGCCGGCCGACCGCGATCGGCATCACCGCGACCGCGATCAGCATGAGCGCCGTGCCGGACACGATCGGCGTGACGATCCGCCGCAGGAACGGCAGCCACGCGGCCATGGCGAACTGGAACAGCGACGACACGACGATGAGGCTCGCCAGCGTGGCCAGGTCCGCCTCGGTCAGAGCGACGACCGAGATCGCGATGAAGTGGGGACCGGCCCCCGTCATGAGGATGTGGCCGGCGCCGACCCGTCCGACCTGCGCCGCCTGCAGCGCGGTGGCGACGCCGGCGATGACGAGCGCCGCGAAGACCGCCCAGCCCAGGTAGAGATCGCCCTCGCCGGCGGCCCTGACGATGATGGTCACCATCAGGACCGTGTTGGCGAGGATGAGCACGACGCCCTGGAAGGCGACGCCGAGCGTCACGAGCGGCGGGCACGGATCGTCCGGCTCGTAGCGGATGCGGCGGTTGAGGCGCGGCTTGCTCACGGGGCGAACCGTTCGCCGGGCCGTGCGAGGTCGAGCACGAGCCGCAGTCCATGGGTTCGTCTTGCGCGATACGTCGAAAACCCGCGCCGGTCGAGCGTCAGCACGTCGAACACGTCGATGGCTTCCGCCAGTCGAACGAGGGTACCGTCGGCGTAGTCCATCGGCGTGTCGCGGTAGCGCTCCATCAGCGTCACGACTTCATCGAGCACGGATGGCTTGCTCAGGTCGTACACGACCGTCCCCGTCGCCTGCAGAAGATCGGCGAGCAGGCGCGGCCCGGCCGGTGCGGCGCTGACGAAGTGCATGGCCTCGGTGACGACCGCGCTCGTCGTCGCAAGCTGACCGGTGAAGCCGTCCAGACACGCCGACACCTGCTGGTGCGCCCGGTCCCGAGCATCCAGGTACGCCACCAGAGGACCGGTGTCGACGAGCCATGTGGTCATGGTCGCCAGTTCCGGTCCCGCAGACGATTCCGCCACGCATCATCCGCGGCGCCGGACAGATCGAGGGCGCCCCGCAGGTGTCCCGCGCGCGACTGCAGCGGACGATCTTCGACCGCCTGCTCCAGAACTTCCCGCACGAACGCGGAGAGCGTCTTGCCCTGCGCGGCGGCCCGCTCTGCGATTGCCTCTCGCAAAGCCGCATCCGCCCGGATCGCTATCGTCTGACGCACGTAAACAGCGTACTACGACGGAGACCCGGCGGCAACCGCGACCGCATGCCATCACACAAACTACGAGGCCATCATGATTCGTGACGATCTTCCGCCTCGAAGGCATTCGCGGCATCGAGGACGTCCGGATCATGATCCCGTACTGGCCCGAGGCCGGCGGCGGTTCCGCTCGGCATTGCATAATGAACGCCAGCCGATGCCGACCGCACGGGACGCGCCCCCGCCGCCGGAAGCAGGAGTGCGGCGCAAGCTGCCGATCGGGATCCAGACCTTCAGCGAGATTCGGACGGGCGGTTACTACTACGTGGACAAGACCGCCGGACTGCGGCGGCTCATCGACGCGGGCAAGCACTTTTTCCTGTCGCGCCCGCGGCGCTTCGGAAAGAGCCTGCTGGTGGATACGCTGAAGCAGCTCTTCGAGGGCAACCGGCCGCTGTTCGAAGGACTGGCCATCCATGACCACTGGGACTGGACGGTGCGTCATCCGGTGCTGCGGCTCGACTTCAGCGGCGGCGACTTCACCGCGCCGGACGCCCTCCCGGCGCAGGTCGCGGACCAGATGGCGGCCGCCGAACGGCGGGCCGGACTCGCCGGCGCCTACGCATCGCTACCCGGCCGATTCGCAGGACTGATCGAGGCGCTCCACCAGCAGAGCGGGCAGCGGGTCGTGGTGCTGGTGGACGAGTACGACAAGCCGATCCTCGACGCGCTCG
>WTGR01000370.1 GCA_011523485.1 Acidobacteriota bacterium | reverse complement strand
CAAGCCCAGTCGACGGCACTTCAGAAATGATCACTTGTTCGAGCTCGCCAACAGACGAGCGCCGGTCCGGTCGCGGCGAGCGGTCCGGCGGCCAACGGCACCATCGCACCCGGTGTTCTGGTCGAAGCGTCTCGCGAAACGATCCGTGCCATGTTGGCCTCGTCCGTGCAGAGTTCGCCTTCTGCCTTGGAACCCACCGCACGTGAATCGAACCGGCGGATTGGCCACGGCCGTCGAAGCCCGGACCCGCGTGTGCGTGGACTGGCTGCACGCGACCGGCGCACCTGCGTGCAGCCTCGACCGCCGTCGGTTGAACGGGCGCGAGCTCTGACGCCGCCGTGGGAGGCGGCGCAGGCGAAACGACCCGGCGTCGTTACATTCACTTGCGAGACCAGGACACCGCTCCATCGGGGAGGCAGCAGTGGACGCGGACCAGGCGCAGAGCGACTCGGGACAGTAGTGCCGCCGACATTCGGGTGCTGCCGGGCGGACTCGTACGACTGGACGACCTGCGCATGCGAGCGACTGCCCGTGACGGATCGCTGACCGCCGCACCGCCCTTCGCGCGACGAGGCCGCGTCACGCCGCTCCGCGCAAGCAAGAAGGCCGGCAAACCGATCCGGAGCCGAAGAGCGACCTGCTACGACGAACGGCCGGTGAAGTCCGTCTCGCCTCGGGGCCCGGGCGGAGGCGTCCATCGGGTCCGGGTTCAGGGTGGTCCCGACCGCGTGATCACGCGGTCGCTCAGGCCGTGACCGTGAGGTCGGGGCAGACTGGAGGTAGTGGCTGGTGGCCAGGATCCCGGTGCACGGCACCAGGGAACAGTGGCTCGCGACCGCGGTCGAGGCGTTGCGTCCATGCCTGCGAGAGCATGCCGGGCTGTCCGTACCACGCGTCCGACTGTCGTGCGGAGTGCATTCGCGGGGCCGACGGGGCGGGGTCTACATCGGCCGGACAGTAGACGACGTGGCCGAGGTCAATATCAGCCTGGCGCACACGGCTGAGGCTGCCTCCGTTCTGGGGACGCTGATGCGCCTGTGCATCTATGTCGCGACGGGTAGCCAAGCGCACCGGCGCAACTTTCAGGTCATCGCGCGGCAGTGCGGCCTCGTGCCGCTGGACGGAACATGGGCGACCGCGGGGTACCCTGATGCGACTGGTGTGCCCGCCTGGGTCCGTCCGGTCCTGGAGCAGCTGGGACCGTGGCCAGCGCCGCGTCTCCAGATCGAGACCCAAAGGAAGAAGCCGTCGTCACGCTGGATTACGGTGGTCTGTGAAGAGTGCTCCTGCCGCTGGAAATCATCCGCGCTGCACCTTACCGAGGCTCCGATCCGATGCCCGCACGAGGGCTGCGACGGAGAGCAGGTCATCCAATGGCCGCAGGACGCGGACTCGACCCCTGATGCGCAGGGGCCGGGAGTCACCTTCACGAGTGGCCGGCATCCGGGCAAATCCTGCACGCGCCGCGACTGGTTCGTCGGCAAGGTCATCGGCGCGCGGCAGGCCCGCCGCGTCTTCAGTGCGCTCTGTGGTGTACCGGACTGCCGATGTCGCCACTTCGCACCGTCGGGCGCCTCGCTGGAGGAGGTCACGGATAGCGCGCCCGGACTGGGTCGGCAGTTCGTAGTCCGTCAGGCCGAGCAGCGGCACGAAAAGATGAAATGAACCGCTCCGAGGTCGTGCGTCTGGCACTGAGCCGCGGGCTGTCTCTCGTCGGTTCGGATCTGCGTCGTCTTCAACGCGAGCGTGCCGACAATGTCACTCCCCAGGCTGGTTCCGGCGGTGCGTTGGATTCCGAGTCCGACTTCATCGACCAGTTTGCGGGATTGTTCGCATCCGCCGGAGCGCCGGCTCTTCGCGTCATCGCGACGTGCCCGTCCGGCCGGCGACCTGCACGACCGGCAGTCTCGACTACGCATCGGAGTCAGCGAGCGAGCGGCGCGGTGTTCACGGTCTGAGACGCCGAACGCGTAGCGCTGTTCGCGCACCACCTACCGGGCCAGCAAGCCAGGGTGTGTGGGCTTCCCCGGGCTGAAACACCAACGCGTGGTGCTGTTCGTGCACCACCTACGCGGCCGGGCCAGTGAGCCAAGGGTGCGGGGCTCCGGGACTGAAAAACACCACCGCGTGGTGCTGTTCGTGCACCACCGGCGTCCGGGCCCAGTGAGCCAGGGTGTGTGAAACACCAACGGGTGGTGCTGTTCGTGCACCACCTACGCGGTCGGGCCAGTGAGCCAAGGGTGCGGGGCTCCGGGACTGAAAACCAACGCGTAATACTGTTCGTGCACCACCTACCCGTCCCGGCCAGTGAGCCAGGGTGTGAGCTCCGGGACTGAAACACCAACGCGTGGTGCTGTTCGTGCACCACCGGCCGGCTGACCAACGCCCGCAACCAGTCGGCCGAAGGGCGATACGATTTCGTCAGCGCGGACCGATTCGATGAGGATGTCGTATCTCCAGTAGTCGCCGAAGTCGTCGACCTGGAGGAAGGACTCGACGCCACGCTCGATGAGCGGTTTCGAGCGGATGCCGGCGGCCTTGTACACGTGCCGGTTACCAGAAGTCGTCGTCGGACAAGGGCTCGCCGTAGACGCGCTCGCCCAACAACGAACTCGAACAAGTGATCTCGTGCGAGATCCGGGGAGCGACACTGGGTCGTATACAAGTCGAGTGGGAAAGCGCCGCCGCAGGAAGTTCGGTTCGTGGCGCGTGTCGCTGCCGCGCTCAGATGCTCGCGCCGTGTTGCGGGATACGGACGCCGGCATCGTCGATCGGGCCGAAACCCGGCGTGCAGGCGCCAGACGCCAGCGAATCCGGCGCGTCGCGTCACTCCGGCGCCGCTTCCTGCTGAGCCCTGGCCTCCCGGCGCGATGCCCAGTACTTGCGCATCCGCTCGGCGACGGCCCTGCGCTGCTCGTCGCTCATCGCGCGCTTGCGCCTGCCGACCGCCTTCACTGCCTTCTTCCGGCCGCGCCCGGCGGCCGGGGACACGTTGCCCTCGATCACCTCGATCGCGCGCTGTATGGCAACGAGTTGGCTCCGTAGCGAGCGTTCCTCGTTGCGCAACACCTCCAGGATTCCGCTCTTCGACATCGCTACCCCTTCTTCCCGAACGATCCGCCCGCATCATTGCGCGGCGGTTGCGGGCACGTAGCAACCTGTCAGGAAGCGCCGCCTGGCGCCGCAAAGGAAGAACGTGTCCTTCCATTCGATCACCGCTGCACGACGGCCCCGATTACGCACTCCGACAGCCGCTCGCGACACCATTCGCTTCGCATCGGCGCCGGGGAGATCACGACCTGCTTCCCGTGGAGCCCGAACCGGCGCATCCACGTGATCCTGTCGCTCCCCGCCCTTGTGGAGCAAGTCGTTCCGGCGGCCGGAGTCGGCTGAGCCCCACGGGTGGACGGCGCCAGCGTCGGATTGAACCGCGGGAAGCGTTGAGGATCCCAGGGCAAGGCCGGGAGCGCGGCTTCTTCAGACTCCGCCCACCAGACCGAGGCTGCCCAGTGCGCGCGCCGCCGACGCCTGCCGCAGCTCCCTGGCGAGCTCCAGCAGTGCGGTGCGCGGGTAGCCGTGCTCGCGCCCGTCCGGCTCCGGCACCGGATTCGCGGCGCGCCACGCAGCGCAGTTGGCCGACAGGCACCGCAAGTAGCCGTCGACGACGGGTACCAGGCTGCACCTCCGGGCGCCGTCGGCGAGCGAGCGGGCCGCCGCGTCGAACTTGGCGCGCTTCTTCAACGTCTTGCGGACCGCGGCGATGCGCACCTGCGGAGCATACGTACGAAGATAGCCGCGGTCGTCGTCGAAGCGAGCGTTGTGCTGCCGGGTCCAGATGCTGCCCGAACTCCATCTGCCCCCCGAGATGGCGAATTCCGCGCCGTCGCGCGCCGTCCAATGGTGCGCCAGGTAGTTCCGGAGCCCCCACATGAAGAGGCAGCAGTCGCACTCGCAACGCCACTTCCGGCCATGCCGATAGGCGCTGGCGACCTGCAGCAGACTCGCCAGCCTGCGGATGCAGAGCTGGTGGCCGCGGAGGTGCATGGTTGTGTCGCCGGACAGCGATGCCCGGACCACGGCCTCGACCAGGGCGGTCTGCCATTGGATGTAGGCCTCGACGACGGCGGCGTAGAGGTTCTCGACGTTGTAGACGTGCAGGACGGTGCGCTTGTCGCCTTCGTCGGCTGCCATCGTTATCTTTGCTCCTCCTGGTGAACGCGGCTCGACACCGTGCTCCCGAGGTGTGCCCTCGGCCGTCGGCGCGTGCCGCATCGGACCAACCCCGGAGTTCCAGCGGTGCTCGATCTCGAGCGCGGGACCGCAACGGGCTCACGGTCATCCGCATCCCGGACGGCGCTATCTGTCGCGCAGTGCGCAAGTGCGGGACACCCGCACTGCGATCGTTCGTGCCCGACCGGCCGTCCGGCTCCACCGGCGCGCAGCGAGCAGGACGTGGTCCCATGCCCGGCGATCCGGGCGACCACAGCCGGTGGACACCTCGCCGTCGCGTGCCGCTCGTCCGCCGCTTCTCACGACACCTGCCCGGCCGGTGTGGCAGCTGACGACGACCGCCGCAACGCCTGGTCCAGCAGGTCGTCGACCTGCGCGACGTAGTGGACCTCGACCGCACGCCGGACGTCGTCGCCGAGCTCCTCGTCGACCTGCCTCTCGTTCTCCCGCGGGAGGATGACGCGGGCGAGGCCGAAGCGGTGCGCGGCGAGCACTTTCTCCCCGATGCCGGCGACGGGCAGCACCTGCCCGGAGAGGGTGATCTCACCGGTCATGGCCAGGTCGCCGCGAACCGCACGACCGGTCAGCGCGGACACCATCGCGGCCACGATCGCGACGCCGGCCGATGCTCCGTCCTTGCGCACCGCGCGCGACTGCACGTGCACATGGATGTCGGCGCCGCGACGGAAGCTCGGGTCGATACCGTAGCGCCCCGCGTTGGCCCGCACCCACGACAGCGCCACGCGCACCGACTCCCGCATCACCTCCCCGAGCCCTCCGGTCAGCGTCAACGCGCCCGTGCCGGGCATGCGGCTGACCTCGACGAACAGGACATCGCCACCGGCCACCGTGGCAAGCGACAGCCCCAGGGCGACACCCGGCCGGCCGGTGCGCGCAGCGACCTCCGCCTTGCGATGCGACGGCGGCCCCAGTATCCCGGCGAGGGTCTCCGGCGTGGCCTCCACCGGCGCCTCGTCCCCCTCGGCCCGGCGGCGCACCACCTTGGCGCAGACCGTCGCCAGCGCTTCGGCCAGGTCCCACACTCCTGCATTCCGGGTGTAGCCGCGAATCATCGCCTCGATCGCTTCGTCGGTAACCCGGACCTGATCAGCGGTCAGGCTGTGGCATGCGAGCTGCCACGGCAGCAGGTGCTCTTTCGCAATGAAGTGCTTCTCCGCGTCGGTGTAGCCGGGCAGCTCGATCACCGTCATCGTTTCCCGCAGCACCGCCGGCACCGAATCGAGCCCGTTGGCCGTGGCCACGAACAGGGCCTCGGACAGGTCGAAAGGCAGATCGACATGGCGGTCGCGGAACACCGTGCCCGGCGCCGGGGCGATGGCCTCGAGCAGCGCCGCCGCCGTGCTACTCCCCTCGTCGAGACGGTCGATCTCATCGAGGACGACCATCGGATCGCGGGCGCCGACGCGCCGCAACTCGTCGACGATCCGCCCGGGCGGGCCCGAGGGGGCGCCGTGCACCGCCGCCGGACCGTTCAGCTCGCCGCAGGCCACCCATGCGCGGGCGCGCCCGAGGGCCGCGGCAAGGAGCCGGGCCAGCGACGTCTTGCCCACTCCCCCCGGCCCCACGAGGCAGATCATCGGCGCCGTCGCCTCCGGCTTCGTCAGGCGCACGGCGATGTAGTCGACGAGGCGCTCCTTCACCGCACCGTGTCCGGCATGCCCCGCGTCGAGGACCGCCCTGGCCTGCGCCAAATCGAGCGGCGCGGCCGTGCACTTCGTCCACGGCAGGCTCGCCAGGTGCCGCAGGTACTCGCGCTGTTTCGCATGCTCGGGATCGGTCCGCGGCCACGCGGCCAGCCGCTCGAGAACCTCCCGCCCCCGCTCCCGCACAATGTCGGGCATCCCGGGCGCGTCGACCTGTTCGCGGAGCCGGTCGAGACCGCCGGCGGGGTCGACGGCCGGCGCGCCGAGCAACGTGCGCACCAGCGCCGCCGTGATGCGGTTGCGGACGAGTGCCGCGTCGCCGGTTTCCAGACCCAGCGCCACCCTGCGGCAGACCGTCTGCAGGCAGCGGTTGAGCTGACGGATCCCACGCTCGCTCGTGTAGTCGCGAATCATGCGGCGACAGGCGCCGCGGGTGAACCGCACCGATGTGGCCGTCAGCCCGGCGGCCCGGTTCTGGGCAGGGATCAGGTGCGTCTCGGCGATAGCGACCTTCTCGGCCTCGGTGTAGCCGGGCAGGTCGATGATCTCGAGCCGGTCCCGCAGCGCCGGCGGGATCCGCGCCACCTCGTTCGCCGTCGTGATGAACAGCACCGCGGACAGGTCGAACGGCAGCTCGATGAAACTGTCGCGGAAAGCATGATTCTGCTCCGGGTCGAGCACCTCGAGCAGCAAGGCGGCCGGCGCCGGGCCGAGCTTGTCGATCTCGTCGAGCACGAACACCGGGTCGTTGCTTCCCACCCGCCGCATCTCGCGCAGGATCGAGCCGGGCTGCGCGTCCCGCCAGGTGCGGTTGTGGCCGCGCAGGTCCGTCTCGTCGTGCAGCCCGCCGCAGGCCAGCTTCACGAATCCCCGCCCGAGCGCGCGGGCGGTGCACTGGGCCAGCGACGTCTTGCCCACGCCGGGCGGGCCCAAGAAGCAGATCACGGCGCCCGTGCCGAGCGGGTTCCGCCGCCGCACGGCCAGGTACTCGAGGATGCGCGCCTTGGCGTGCCCGAGGCCGGCGTGCCCGGCATCGAGCGCCGCGCGCACGCGCGCCAGCTCGATCGGCGCCGTGCTGCGGCGAGTCCATGGCAGTTGTTCGAGCCACTCGATCCAACTACTGGTCGGCTTGGCGTCGCCGTCGGACTTGTCCGCCACGCGCCGTCGCTCACGCGCGATGGCGGCGCGCACGGCAGGAGGCAGCGCGTCGACGGTTCCTTCGCCCAACACGTCGCGCACGACGGCCGGCGTGATCACTTCCGGCTCCGCGTCTCCAGGCCGCCGGCGCTTCATCACCTGCAAGGAGATCCGCGCCAGCATAGCGGTTAACTGAGTCACGCCGGCTTCGTCCGTGTGGTGGCGGATCACCTGGCGGATCGCCTCGGGCTCGAAACGCACCGCGCCCTCCGACGCAGCCGTCCGCCATGCGTCGGCGTCGGGAAACGGCGGCCCCGCCGACAACGCTTCCAACTCTGCCATCGACGACACCTCGCGCTCGGCCACGACGACCGGACCGGCCAGGCGGGTGTCCGGTGCGACGATCGAGGACGACGCTGCCGGCTCCGGCGTCAGACCTCCGGCCGGCACTTGCACGCTCCCCTCGAACGGGTGTTTCAGCAGGTACTGCTCGGCGATGACCACCTTCTCCTGCTCGGTATAGCCCGGCAGCTCGATCATCTCCAGGCGCTTGCGCATCTGCTCGGGAATCGCCTTCGGTTCGGTCGCCGTCACGATCCAAAGGACCGATGACAGATCGAACCGCAACTTGAGGAACCGGTCTTGGAATACCTTGCCAACAACCGGTTCGAGGACATCGAGCAGCGCGCCGGCGACCTCGGGTTTCACCTCGTCGAGCAGCTCGAGGATGAAGACCGCGTTTCTCATCCCGGCCTCGCGCAGACCCCCGATGATGCGTCCGGGAGCGTCGCCTTCCTTCCCACGGATCACGTCCTCGGTGTGGTGCTCGTCGAGCGCCACGCGTACGTGGGTGCGGCCGAGCGCCTCGGCGACGACCACGGCTAGTGTCGTCTTGCCGGTCCCCGGGGGCCCGACCAGGCACGGGACGCGCCCCGCGGCCCCGCCTGTGCGCGGGAGTACGACGAGCGCCGACGACCCGTTCTCCACGTCGTCACCGAGGCGCGGAGCCTCGACGGTGAGCACGCCGCCGGTCTGCGGGCTGGCCGCCAGCACGTCGATGAGCTGGGTCTTGACGCGGTCGAGCCCGCCGTGGGTGCGGTCCAGCGCCTGCTTCAGGTGGGCGGGGGCGAACGTTGTGGGCGCTGGCGTCCGCCACGGCAGGGCGATGGCCATCGCCGCGCGGGCCAGCGCTTGCTCTACTGCCGCTTTCCCGGACTCGACCGACTGCAGCAGCGCGCGCCGCAGCGTGTCGCAGACCAGGCGCGGCAGCACGCCGCGCTCCAGCGCCACGAGCACCCGGTCGACGCGCGGTCCGGGCGCGACGAGCTCGCGCACGGCCGCGAGTCCCGACGTGTCGGGTTCGGCGACCGACCGCGCCGCCACCGCCTCGGCGTCGACAGACAGATCGGCCGCCACGGACCAGACGCCCGGGTCGTCGAGCAGCTCGAGCGCCTGTGACTCGTTCACCACGCTTGCAAGGCCGCGGGCGGCCAGGTCGGGCAAGCCCCACCCGCACCGCTGCTCCTCGGTCGTGACCACGTAACAGGCCTGTGGCGGGCCGGATTCCTTCCGGCCCATGGCCAGGCCGTCGTGACCGGCCGCCGGGCGGACCCCGCGGCCGAAAGCCAGCACCTGCCGGTGTTCATCGAGCGTCGACGGATAGACAAGCAGCACCGGGCCGCTGTCTTTCCGCCGCAGTATCTTCACGCGCATGTACGTCGCCCTTCAGGGGTTCCGCCTCGAGCGGGTCGCAGGCGGTGCAGTCACGTGGCCGGCTGACGGGTCCTGGCTAGTCGTGGCCCAGCGGGAAAGGCTGGGGCCCGGTCACGGTCTCGGCGGCGGCTACGCAGGCAGACCCACGCGCGCCGCAGTCCGCTCCGGTGCATCTGCTCTTCCCAAGAGGTCGGGCGGGAAGCACACGGAGCGGTGACGCGCGTCAGGTCAGGTGCAGACCGTTGCGTCACTCGCCTGCATCCGGAAACAGTAGGGAAGCGCACGGTGAGTACCGGAAGGCGCGGGACGGCGCCGCAGCCGCCGACAGCCTCATCCCGTGGGCCGTGTCAGCACATCCGATTCGGCGACACACGCTGGAGGAAGACGGCGGCCGGCTCGGCGTTGTTGAACACTGCACGACGGCCGCTCGGGTCGAGACATCCCGGAGCGAAGAACGCATCGCCGCGCAGCGCCACCGGCGGCGACGCCGTTACGCAGCGCTCGGGATCGACGCGGTCCATCAGATCCGGCGGACTGCCGCCGGCTGGTGCGGGTTTGTCGTGAAACGTCCCTGCCTCGCCCCGCCAAGCCGCGCCAAAGCCATGCCAGGGCCCGACCCGCCACGTCACGCCAAGCCGCGATGTCTTCGTCCGCCGGACGCCGCGCTCAAGCAGCGTCCGGCAGCTCGGTCACCTCCTCGACGTCGAAACGACCGTGGTGGCCGCTCTTCTCGGGCCGCCAGTCGCCGAGCCCGACGCGCCGGCCGCCCAGCGCCAGCCACGCCGTCAGCTTGTCCTTGTCCACCAGTTCCGGGTCGACGTCGACGATGCCGACCACCGACCACGGGCAGTCGAACTTCGCCCGCGTGCGCAGGATGCGCTGGCGACTCACCACCACCGGCGCGACGAACTGTGTCGTCTTGCTCAGCTTCTCGAGGTCCTCGCCGTAGCGCTCGACGTCGTAGCCGAACCGCACGCTCTCGATCATCAACCCTTCGCGCACCAGCGGGCCCTGCTTCGTCTTGCGGGCTGCGGTTTCGATCATTGCCCGAAGCGCTGCTTCCGGTAGCGCGGGTCTGTCGTCAGCGTCGAGATAGAGGGACCGGTGGCACTCGAGCTCTCGGAGCCGCTCGTCGTCGACGGCGGTGCGGTTGCCGCCTCGCTTCGACGTGATCGCTGCGATCTCGCGGCTGAGAGCGCTTCGTGTGTCGAGTCCGGCCGCGCCGTTGTGCATGATGAGGGGGGAGACGCCGGCAAGGGTGAGCTGAAGTCGCATTCTGTTACTGCCTCTTCGAATAGCGCGCAGAGTTGGTGCCGCGATCCGCCAGCGCGCGTGAAGCGGCGGAGCGTGGTCGCGATGTCGTGGCAGTCGACGCACAGCGGTGTCAGGTCGTCGGCGGTCGTCTCCTCCGGCGGCGGGTAGTCGACGGCCCAGTGGTGCGCTTCGACCGCCGGCTGCTGGCCGCACAGCTGGCACGTGCCGTCCGAGCGGGCGAAGGCTGCCTTGCTCGCGGCCAGGTAGACCGGGTGCTTGTAGTTGAACTCCTCGTGCCCGGACGCAGCCTCAGCGGTCATCGGACGTTCCCCTGTCGACGGCGGCGTTCGCGTGCAGGCAGGCGGCCGCCTCATCGGCGTCCTCGCACACGACGACGCGGTAGGTGCCGGGCTCGGAGCCCGGCAGCACGACCCGGATCCGGTCGATGCCGATGCCCCGGAACTCGTCGGCGAAGCGCTGCCGGAAATCGGCCAGGATGCTGGCGCCGTCGGCGCCGGTGGTTCTTTCTCTTTCGTCGCACATCGTTCCTCCTATGTCAGTTGGTCGTCTTGTGGTCTGGTCCCGAGCGCAGGCCGGGCGGCGGGCGGATGCTCGCCGGGCGACATCCTCGGCACGCGGGTCGCGCTGCCCGCAAGCCGCTGCGCGCGACATGGACGGCCGTCCCGCTCAAAGCACCTGCTGCCTGGCTCACGCACACGCTCGTCTGGCGAGCGCGGCTGACGCCGGCGTCGCGCCCGGCGTACAGGTCCGGACCCGTCCAACGGGAGATTCGGTTCATGGCAATGGTCGTTGGCGGCGCGGCCGGCATCGCCGGTCACACTTGGCGGCCGGTCTTCGGCCGGTGTCGTTGTTGGGCAGCGGCCTTGGGCCGGCCGAGCAGGTTCGTACCGGCGCCCTTGGCGCCGTTGCGAGGATGAGCCGCGCGAAGCGCGGGTAGGTGGTCCGGGGGGTGACGCTCGTTCTTCCGCCCGACGCTCTCTTCTTAATTCTCCCACCTACATGCTCCCTCCCGTGGTTCTCGTCCGTGCCCGCGCCCATCCGTGAGGCGCGGTTGGACCGAAGGTCGAAGGCGGGTAGATGCAGGCGCGGGACTCGGCGCGTCCCCCGGCGCGTAGGTTCTCGACCTCGAAGGTGCGGTCGTCCCGGTCCGTCATCCCGCCGCGGTGTGCCCGGGCGGGAGGTGCGGTGCAACGGGTTGCACACTCGGGAGCTGCCACCACTCGCCGGACCTTCGAGCGCGTGTTCGGTGCTCTCACCGCGGACCGACTCTCCGACGCGGCTTGGTCCTTGAGCCCGCATTCGGTCTCGAAAGAGCAGCGTTGCCTGATACGCCGTATCGTGCAGAGTGCCGTTACGGAACCGGCTT
The DNA here is from genome assembly GCA_011523485.1 of Acidobacteriota bacterium. The sequence goes on along the minus strand of WTGR01000370.1, from coordinate 5,232 downwards.
CCGCCGCTCCGTCGGACGCCGCCATCCTCGTCCCGGGCGGGCCGTCGGCGGGACGGCCGGCGGCTCGCACCTGACGAGGCGGAACCGAAATTTGCTGCCACTACGCCGTCGCGCCCGCACGCGGGCGCACCTGGGACATGGTCGTACTCCTGCTCGTTCTCTTCGTGGATGACCGTTCCGGATCGGCTTGCGTGCCGGCTTGTCCGGCCGAGCATGGTCGCGTACCCAGCCATTGCTGGCCAGCGGGGCGATCACGCGCGTAGCGCGAGGGCGTTTGGCCGGCTCCGTGCCGGCGACGTGGAAGACTCCAACCATTGTCTCCCGTACCGCCTCCCTTCCGTGGTTCGTCTCCGTCCGCGCGCCGACTCCGGGAGGCGCGCCCGGTTCTCTCACCGGTGGGCGTGTCGATGGGAGCGGCCGGAGGCCGCCGCCGGGGGGACGACGAGATCCTGACGGCCGCCGCGGCCGTGTCGGTTGTCCGGATTCCGGTTGCCGCTGCCAGCGTGCCCGTCATCAGCGGTGCGCTCGGCGGCAGGCGCATCATCTACCCACGGTCGACGTGGCCGGTATCCGTTGCGTGAGCATGGAAACCGACGCGAAACCGCAGCCGCTGCGGCCGACGCAGGCCCGTATCGGCGACACGCTGCACGACGGCAACGGCGCCCCAGTGACGGTCGTCATCGCCTTCACGACTGATGGCCCACGGCGCAGGACCGCGTGCATCGGAGCGCGGCGCGACTGCCGGCGTTGGCTCGCCCTCGGTGGCATCTGATGGCACCGTGGCCCGGAGCCGTTCGTCGAGCACTGGTGCCCGCCGTGCTGTACATGCGTGCTATTCCCCTGGCTGTCGCGACTCACGAATCTCGTTTGTCGTGCCGACGTGCCCCGTTAGGTCTGCCAATCGAACTACCGGCAGGCTCGACGTTGATGCACGCTCGCTGTGTTGCGGTCTGAGCCACGCGAACGCGTAACGCTGTTCGTGCACCACCTACGCGTCGGGGACTGCGGAAGCACGGGCCTGGGCTCTCGATCTGAGTCATGGGAACAAGCGTGTGGTGCTGTTCGTGCACCACCACACGTTACACTCCAGTGCAGTGACCGACCAAGCGCCCGTCTGGGCCCCATACGACGTACTGCGGGCAGAAGATATCGCTCGATTGCCTGCCGCCGAGCGCGGCCCTTGGGAGAATCGGACCGGCTCGCCCCGTCTGTGTATCAGCTGCAAGCGCGATCCCGCTACTCGGGACGATGAGAGGCTGCCGCCCAGCCAGCGCGAGGGTGCCGGATTCTACACCTGTGCCCATTGTCGACTGGCCGCAGCCATTCGCGCCACACTGAATAGCCGGATCACGCCGGTGGCGAGAGCCAACGGGCGTAACGTCGCCCGATACCAGGCGCAGCTTGCGAATCTGGACAAGTCCCCAAACAGCGACCCGCGACACCGCGCCCAGTCTCGCAACATCGCCCGCGAGCAGGGCCTCTGCTGGAGCTGCAAAGCGCGGCCCGCACTCCTACGGAGAACCTGCCCGGGCGATGAAGAACTGCGAGCGCTCGCAGAACTGCGCGACACGACAGTGGCACGTCTCTCCACAGCGCAGTACTGTGCCGATTGCAAGCCGAAAAAATCCGGCCGAGGCGATCCGTCCCGGGCAGGTAAGCAATCCGGGGTGGCGCGTCGGCGCCGAACCTCGGAGCGTGATCAGGAGATCCTCGAGCGTCTGAAGAACGAGTCCTCTCGCGACATCGGAAGAGCCATGAACATCGATCACTCGACCGTCCTCAAGGTCAAGAAGCGGCACGAAGCGGGGCTCCTGGAGGACCCCGCCGAGCACGCGGCCCGCAGTGCGCATCTGGAAGCGATTGTACGGTCGTTGGAGACGCGAGCGCTGGAAGCACTGACGGACAATCGATTCTCGGACGACGGACCGCAACGGCAGGTACGAAGACCTGGTTGACGCGCGCGAGCCACCGACAGATCTCGTTGACGAAGCGTCGAACGGAATGATTCCCTCGCGATGTTCATCGCCGGTCAGCACCGGGATGCACCGACCGCGCGTCCAGGCGCTCGACTCCCATACGCGCCATCGGCTCCCGCAGCTCCGCGAGGTCGTGCGACGTGCCCGGTGCGCGCCCATCGTGCCCCGCGTTCTGCCGCGTCAGACCCATCCGGTCGACGGGCAGGTGGAGCGGTCTTCCGGTCGACGCCGGGTCGTTCTCGGGAACCTCGATCCGCACGTACCCGTCGCCGGCGATCAGGTCTCTTCCGGCGCATCGCGCAAACTCCGTGGCCGCTTCCACGTCGCTCGGTTTCGACCCCTTTCTGATCTCGGCGGCGCCGCCGTTCAGGTACCGCTCATGGCCGCTCGCGATGCCGCGTACGCCATCGTCAGGAGCGCACTCCGGCCCTCCATGTTCGAGCCGCTCAGGACGTGATCCCGGCGCTCTCGATCGCGCCCCTCGTGGTGTTCCCGGCGCGGTCGACTTCTATCCGCATGACTCCGTCTGACCTTCGTTCAGGCGTGTCTCCAATGCTCCCGTACCCGCGCTTCTCCGGGACCGTTCCCGCCGTCTCATGCCGCCGTCCGTTCGTGCCGTTCCGCGTCGCTGAGTCTGCCCCTCCGGTGCGGTGATCCGCGCGTTGGATCTATGTTCGACACACCGCGTCGATCGCGCCACTTTCGCCCTGGCTCCAACTCCTTCGTATCGTTGCGCTGACACTGGGATGCTCTTGGCCTCGCGATCCCCTCGCCGTGCTCCTCCGGTGCTTGCCGCACCGGTAGTCCGTGCCCTGCCTCCTGCCCTACGCTCAGCGCGTTGCCCTGGTTTGCGCTCTCGTTCGAGACGCCCCCTTCGCTGTCCTGGACTCCCTGGTCTTCATCGTAGTCATCGTAGAGACGCTGTTCCTCTCTTCATCTCGCTGCCTGAGCCAGCTCTCGGCGTTGCCCTCTTGCCGAGCCGCGTTCTGGCGCCGCCGGTGCCGGAATCTCGAACTTCCTGTACCCCGCTTGCGACGCGGTCGGCCCACTCGACGTTCCTCCGCTGGGCGACTTCGCCTCTGTGATCAGCGTCGTGGTGGTGCGTCGTCGCAACGTCCGTTTCGGGCTCCTCTAGTCATCCTCGTGGTATCCGTTGCCGTTCTGCGTTCCCGTGCCAGCGACTCGCCCGACCGAACCGCGCGAGCGAGGCCGCCGCCCGCGGCCAGGCCATCTGCTGCTCCCGTCTCTCGGAGGCGAGGCACCTCTCGTTGTCTGGCGTCCGCTGCCTGACCGAACACGTTTCCAGCCCTCGGCTGTTCCAGCTCTGCGCCAGCGTGCCTTGTCATCAGCGTCGCGTTCCCATGTCTCTCCCTCTTCGAGGTCTGTGGACCTGGGCTGTGTACTGTTCTGCTGTTTGGCTCGGCTGGGTGCCCCTTGTCGTGGTCTTCGACCGTCCCGTGGTCTTGCTGGCCGGTCGCCGCGGTGGATCCCGTTGGCGTTGCGGCGCCGCCCTGGTGAGGGAACTCCCCGATGTTCTTCCCGCGCGTCGTCGCTTGATTTTCGTGTCCGCTCGAGCTGGCGGGATCCTCGTGCTTCACTTCGTCAGCTTGTGCTTCGACCGCCTCGCGCTTCTGCGCTCACCGGGTCCCCTTTAGGCGCCGAACTTTAACGACCCCATTTTCCGACATGACACTAAAACAGTGCACTAAATGCTGGCCTCCCGCGTCGTTTCCGCGGGCGGATTCCCGTTGACCCCGTTCGATCCGGCACGTAGGTGTCAAAACCACGCCTTCCCGCAGGGAAAAATGCTCGGTGAGCGACCCGGGGTACCGGGTCGCTCACCTCTTATCCTCGTCCTCTGTTTGTCCGCCCCAAAATATGGGGTTCTGTTCTGGTTTAGGACACGGCCTCTGGCCGTCTTAGGTACCGTACCAATCCACATCCTGATGTGGACACGTGACTTATGGGGTGCCGGGTGACCGGCGGAACCGGCTCTTTACCCTAAAAAACGGCGTGTGTCCTAAACGGGCTTTTGACCCCTGTCGTGTGTCCTAAACCCGTCCCTGGACGCCGCTCCAGGAGGACCGGCTCCTGACCCCATTTTGTTATGGCCCCGAAAACAGGGGTCGAACTTAGGCAGCAAAAAAACCGGTGCCAAAAATCGGCGGCGAAAAACTAGGGGCCAAACCGGCCAACCCTACCCTAACAGGCCGTGGTGAAAGTCCGTCCAGCGGAGATCGACACGGCCGATCCGGTGTCCTACCCTGGCCGGAATGGCAATGGGCACGACCCGCGACGATGGGTCCCAACAACCGATGTGCGTGGCGACGGCGGACCTGCCACAGGGCGGCGGCCACCCGTTCTACGAGCGTTTGAACCAGATCCTCGGCGCGGCCGGCTTCGATGCTTTTCGTCGAGAAGCTGTGCGCTCGGTTCTACGCGCGGATGGGGCGTCCGAGTCTGCCGCCAGGCCGCTACTTCCGGCTGCTGCTGGTCGGGTATTTCGAAGGCCTGGATTCGGAGCGGGCGATCGCCTGGCGGGCCGCCGATTCGCTGAGTCTGCGGTCGTTTCTGCGTCTGGCGCCGCCGGCGTCGCCGCCGGACGACTCGACGATCTCGCGGACGCGGCGACTGCTGAGTCTCGAAACGCACGAGGCGGTCTTCACCTGGGTGCTGCAGCAGCTTGCCGACGCGGGTCTGGTCCGGGGCAAGACGGTGGGGGTCGACGCGACGACGCTGGAGGCGAACGCGGCGTTGCGCAGCATCGTTCGCCGCGACACGGGCGAGGACTACACGGCATTCCTGACGTGGCTGGCCGAGGCGTCGGGCATCTCGACACCGACTCGTGCCGAGCTGGCGCGCTTCGACAAGTCGCGCAAGAGCAAGAAGAAGACGTCGGACGCCGAATGGACCCATCCGCATGATCCGGATGCGCGGGTCACGAAGATGAAGGACGGCCGGACGCACTTGGCCCATAAGGCCGAGCACGCCGTGGACCTGGAGACGGGCGCGGTCGTGGGCGTCACGGTGCAGGCCGCCGACACGGGCGACACGACATCGATGGTCGAGACCTTGATCGTGGCGGCCGAGCAGGTCGAGTCGGTTCAGCCAGAAGGACTCGGCATCAAAGAAGTGGTGGGCGACAAGGGCTACCACAGCAACCGGACCTTGACCGACCTGAAGGCGCTGGGCTGCAACCTTGGGCTGCTGCTGCTGCTGCTGCTGCTGCTGCTGCGGCAGCTGATCGGTGTGGGCA
>WTGR01000125.1 GCA_011523485.1 Acidobacteriota bacterium | reverse complement strand
AGTCCTGGCTGTAGCGGCGGATCTGGATGAAGTAGAGGTCGCTCTTGACGTCGGCGTCCTGCTGCAGCAGGTTGCGGTCGGTCGCCCGCGCGTAGTACGACAGGAAGTCGCCCGGTTCGAGCTCCAGCTCCTCGAAGAAGAACGTGTGGCCCGCCGAAACCTCCCGGAGGGCGTTGCCGCCCCCGTCGAAGAGGGTGACAGACTCCTCCGGCCCGCCGTTGACCGAGTAGACGAGATCGAGCGAGTGCAGCCCGAAGTCGTCGTCGGCGCGCGCCTCGACGAAGACCTCCTCGATGGCGCTGGCGGTGGTGTCGCGCCCCGGCCGGATGAACATCGCGGAAGGCGGCTGATCCGTCAGCACGTCTATCGTGTACTGCGGCGAGGCGGTCACGAGCTGGCCGGCCGGCGCCACGAGGTCCACGCGGTAGAAGCCCTCCTCCTCCACCAGGAAGCTGGCCGTCAGCGTGCCGTCGTCCTCGAGCGCCAGATCGACCCGCTGGTCGTCGTCGTCATCGAAGACGAGCTGGCCGCCCGTCGTGCCCATGGTCGGGACGGCGCGCAACCGCACCTCGGTGCCCTGCAGCACGGCGATGTCGCCGCCGTCCTCCACCGTCCGCGGCTCCAGCCCGGTGTACTCGGGGAAGTGGTACTCGAGCTCGATGCGCTCGGCGTACGGCAGCTCGATCACGTCCAGCCGGTAGGTGGGCGACTCGACCCCGATCGACTCCACGAAGTAGTCGACCGGCTCCTGCAGATCGAACAGCAGCACCTCGAACTGTCCCGCTTCGATCGCGCCGTCCTCGGTCAGGACCGGGATCAGCGGCAGCCGATCGAACGAGTCGCCGCTGCCCTGCATCAGCAGGTTGACCTCCTCCGCCTCGAAGCCGACGAGGCGGGCGGTGATCGCCTGATCCGCCCCGCGCGCGACCGTCGCGTCGCCCGGCAGGACCTCGATCTGGTACGGGCTGGCCGCCTCGACGTTCCCCATCGGGGTGAGCAGCGCATTGATGCCGTGCCGCAGGTAGTCGGGCCCGAAGGTGAAGAGCAGCGCCGCGGCGGCGCCGGCCGCCGCCAGCAGGCCCGTCGAGCGCCAGAGCTGCCCCGTCTCGACGCGGCGGCCCATGTCGATCTCGCGAATCTGCTTCACCGCCGACTCGATGAGCCGGCGCACCAGCTCCGGCGAGTGGTCGGCCGCCCGCTCGCGCTTGCCCTTCCGGCTCTCCTCGACCGCGCTCAGCACCGTCGCCTGCAACTCCGGCGCGTTCTCTTCGATGTAGAGCGCGACACGCTCGTCGGAGACCCGGCGCGAGATCGGCCGGATGAAGAGCCACCACCCGAAGGCGAGCAGCGCCATGTAGGTCACGACGCGGAACGCGACGATCGCTCCCGGATCGAACCTGAACAGCTCGAGGCCGAAGGACGACGCCAGCAGCGTCCCGAGGGCCGCCGCCACGAGGACGGCCACGCCCCGCAGGCCCAGCCGCAGGCGCCAGCGGTTCCGGACGTGCCGGATGGCGCGGAGAACTTCGTTTCGGTCGCCGGTCAGCAACGGCTCGTCGCGCATGGGTCGGCCTCGATTCGGCATCGGGTGTTTCAGGATGACTACACCCTTTTAGCACGCCCGGCATCTGACGCCAAGCCCGCGCGCTGCGCCGGGTGCATGACAGGAAAACGAGGAATTGCGTTTACGGGGCTTTGAGCGAGCGCTGATCGGCCGACTCCTTCAGCGGGAGGACTCCGACCATACCCGAGGCGCAGTTGACTGAACCGCTCGATCACGCGGCCGAAAAAGGGGGGCTTCAAGCGCCAGATCCTGTGCCAACTACTCCGTGCTGAGCACGGTGCGCGAGAGCCGGTTCGAAACCAGCGTCTCGGCCACGAACAGCAGCGCCGCCGCGACCAGCAGGTACCACCAGACCGACTGCCGCCGCTCCAGATCCTCGGCCGGGATCACGCGCGCCGGCCCGCCCGCGGCGGTGCGGTCGCCGCCGGCCCGGCCGGTGACCATGCTGGCCAGCTCCTCGGGGTCGACCGCCGACAGATCCGCCTCCGCCAGATCGACGTTGACGGCCAGCATCAGCGGCAGCTCCTCCGCCGCGTTGGCGTCGTGCACCTCGTAGACGCCCTGCTCGGTGAGGTCGAGGAACCCGCGGCGCTCGCCCACCGCGACCGGCAGGCGCTCGCCCGTCGGCGACATCACGACGTATTCGGCGGCGGCCGTCCCGCCCTCCCCGAGCGACACCTCCTGCTCGGCCAGGTCGAGCACCTGCCCGGCCAGGAACCAGGGCGTCGGCGGCGCGTAGTCCGCCAGGTGCTGGATCATGCGGTGGACGAACGGCAGGTAGACCGGCTTCTTCGCGAAGTCGTTCCAGAACGTGTCGATGCTGGAGGCCCAGAGCAGCACCCGGCCGGCGCCGACCCGCCGCTCGATCAATGCCGGGTTGGCGTCGTCGAAGCGCGCCACCACCGTCGCCTCCGCCGTCGGCTCCACCGGCCGGAAACGGAAGAAGCGCGCGGTCGTGACGTCGCCGCTGCGCGGCGCGCTGAACACCTCGAACACCGGATGGCTGTAGTCGACGAAGCCGAGCGACCCCCCGCGGCCTCCGCGATCCGCCGGTGCGCCTACCCGGCCGGGCAGCAGGCCCGGATCGTCCTGCGGCCAGGCGGTCCGCTCCCCCGCCACGACGAGCAGGCCGCCTCCCGCCTCGACGAACGCGGCCAGCGCCTCGCCCGCGGCGCCCGCCGGAGGCCGGGTGTCGTTCAGCACCACCACCTGCCGGTCCGCGAGGTCCGCCGCCGAGAAGCTCTCCAGCGTCGTCGCCCGCACGTCGAACGCGGGCTCGGACCCGATGCCGAGCGCGCGCGTCAGGAAGAGGTTGGCGTCGTCCGGCGCGGCGGCGCTGCCGACGAGCAGCACCGTGACGACCTGCCCCGGCGACACGATGAAGTGGAAGACGTCGTCGGCCGGCAGCGCGTCCGGGGCGATGCGCACGGCCCCGAACATCTGTGCGTCGCCGAGGGTCACGGGTGCGAAGTCCACCGTCGTCGAGCCGGCCGGGGGCAGGTCGGCGGTGAGCGTCTCGACCTCGCGGCCCTCCATGTCCAGCGCCACGTCGAGTCCGGTGATCGCGGTTGGTCCCCGGTTGGTCAGCCGCGCCGCCACCTGGATCCGCTCGCGGCCCGAGAAGTACTCGCGCTCGAAGAGCACCCCGGCCACGCTGACGTTGGCCGCGGCCGCGTCGTCCTCGCCGACCCGGATCGGCGTCAGCACCGTCCCCTGCGGGAACCGGACGCCGACCGCGCTCTCGACACCGGCCCTCTGGAAATCGGTGATGAGCACCGCCTCGAGGCGCGGCAGGTCCGAGCTCTCGAAGATCCCCTCGGCGAGCTTCAGCGCCGGCCCGTAGCGGGTGACGCCGGACCCGACCTCCGCGTTCTCGACCAGGCCGCGCAGGCTGGCGCGGTCGGTCGTCGAGCGCGGCCCGGTCTCGGCGCCGCCGTCGAACAGGATCACCGTCGCCCGGTCGCCCGGGTCCAGCGCGTCGATCGTGTCGGTCGCCAGCGTCTGCGCCGCGCCCCAGCGGTCGCCGAAGCTCATGCTGTAGGAGCGGTCGAGCAGGACCACCACCTCGCGTGCGCCGTCGGTCACCGCGGCCAGCGCCGCGGCGCGGATGAAGGGACGCGCGAAGGCGAACAGCAGCAGGAGCAGCGCGGCGCAACGCAGCAGCAGCAGGAACCAGTGCCGGATCCGCTGGCGGCGGAACGACCGGTAGGGAACCTTGCGGAGGAACATCAACGAGGGGAACTCCACCTCGTCCTTCCGCTCGCGCTGGATCATGTGCAGGATGACCGGCACGGCGATCGTCGCGAGTCCGAGCAGGAACAGCGGGGCCAGCAATCCCATCAGCGCACCCGATTCAGCTTCTCGCGCATCGCCAGGAACC
>WTGR01000871.1 GCA_011523485.1 Acidobacteriota bacterium | reverse complement strand
ATTCGCCGACACGCACGATGGCGTCTGCGTCCGGATACGGCAGCGGCCGGATCAGTACGCCGTGGACGACCCCGAAGATCGCCGTGTTCACGCCGATTCCCAGCGCGAGCACGACCGCCACCGCGGCCGTGAAGCTTGGACTCCGTCGCAGCCCACGAACGGCATGGCGCACGTCCCGACCCAGCTCGTCGAGCCAGCGCCAGCCCCAGACGTCGCGCGTCCGCTCGCGGATCAGCGTCCCGTTGCCCAGCCTGCGGCGCGCGGCGCGCAGGGCGCCGGCTTCCGACAGGCCGGCCTCACGCTGCCGCTCGCGCTCCAGCTCCACGTGCAGTCGAAGCTCCTCCTGGAGGTCCGCCTCGGCCTGGCGGCGGCCGAGGTACGGCACCAGCCGGTAGAGCCACACCGGCCACTTCACCGCGACACCCCGCTCACTTCTCGACCTCCGCGGGACGCATGACACGTCCGACCGCCTCGACCATCCGCTCCCACCTGGTCGCTTCCTGCACGAGTTGCCGGCGGCCCGTTTCGGTGAGGGCGTAGAACTTCGCCCGCCGGTTGTTCGTGGAGACGCCCCACGTGCCGGTTATCCAGCCTCGCTTGAGCAACCGATGCAGCGCCGGATAGAGCGACCCGTGGTCCACCTGCAACACGTCGTCGGACGCCCGCTCGATGGTGATCGCGATCTGGTGTCCGTGCGCCGGACCCAGCCGGAGCGTCTGCAGGATCAGCATGTCCAGCGTGCCTTGCAGCAGTCCGAGCTGGTCGTCGTTCGAGGGTGGTCGCGCCACGTTGTCGCCTCCACAGGTAGACTATCTACCAGAGTAGCAGGCACGGGTAGAATGTCAAGGGGTAACCCGACGAGCGCGACCCGACGGGAAATCGTGGGAGGAAGGTCTTCCGGCGCGCCGAAGTGTTCGGGGGCCGAACGATTACCGTGTGGGGGATGTAGCATCGGTCGACAGCAAGGAGTCCACGACGTTCCGAACCCGAGGCCGCGGCCACGACAAGACGTCCCAGGCCGACTGCCGATGAGACCTGGACGGCTGCTCGTCGTCATCGCCGTTGCGGTCGTCCTGTCGGCGGCACAGGCGGCGCGCGCCGGACAACTGCCGCCGGGCCTGCTCGACCGCGCCGAGCAGGGCGACGCGGTGGCGCAGAACGAGCTCGGCAGCCGCTACTATGCCGGCCGCGGCGTGGAGCGGGACGACGCGCGGGCGGCGCGCTGGATCCGGCTCGCCGCGGCGCAGGGCTACGCGCCCGCGCAGTACAACCTGGGGTTGCTCCACTTCCGGAACCGCGGCGTCGCCGGCAGCGACGCAGAGGCGGCGCGCTGGTACCGGGCGGCGGCCGAGCAGGGCTATGCGCCGGCCCAGGCGGGCCTGGGCTATCTCCACATCTACGGCGCCGGCGTCGAGGAAGACCAGGTGCTGGCCTACATGTGGATCGAGCTGGCCTGGCGGGGCGCCGACAACGACTTCACGAGACGGCTCTACGCCGGGCAGCGCGAAGAGCTGGCCGCGCAGATGACCGGCGACGACGTGATCGAGAGCCGCCGGCTTGCCGACGCGTGGCGACCCACCCCGAGCCGCTGACCCGCCGGGCGGTTGCAGCCCCTTGTCACGCGCATGGACAGCCCGCGCGGCGCGCGGGGCCGACGGCCGGACGGCGCATGCGTCGGCCGCAACCCACTATGATGCGCACGTGACCAGCCGCCGCAATCCGGTTTCATGACGTCACGCCAGGAGGTAGACATGAAGATCCGCCGCGCACGCGTCCTGTTCTCGCTGCTGCTCGTCCTCGGCTTCGCGACGTTTGCCCTCGCGCAGACCGAGACCATCGATCCGACCCGCTTCGAAGAGGCCATCCGGGCCTTCGAGGCGGAGGACCGCGCCATGATGCCGCCCGCGGGCGCCATCGTCGTCACGGGCAGCTCGAGCATCCGGCGCTGGCATCCCACCCTGCAGCAGGACCTGGCGCCGCTCACGGTCATCCCGCGCGGATTCGGCGGCAGCACGATGCAGGACGTGGAGCACTTCCTCGACCGCATCGTCCTTCCCTACGAGCCGCGCGCCGTCGTGATCTACGAGGGCGACAACGACACCGGCCGGTTCCGCGTCCCGCCCGCCGAGATCGCGGGCCGTCTCGAGGCCATCGTCGAGCGAATCCACGCCGCGCTCCCCTCGACGCGGGTCTACGTGATGTCCGTCAAGCCGAGCCTGGCGCGCGTGGCGGTGTGGGACAAGGCCCAGGAAACGAACGCCCTCTACCGGCGTCTGGCCGCCGACAACGACCTGGTGTCGTACATCGACGTCGCCACGCCGTTTCTCCGCGCGGACGGCAAGGTGATGGACGACATCTTCATCGCGGCCGTCTCGAGGCCATCGTCGAGCGAATCCACGCCGCGCTCCCCTCGACGCGGGTCTACGTGATGTCCGTCAAGCCGAGCCTGGCGCGCGTGGCGGTGTGGGACAAGGCCCAGGAAACGAACGCCCTCTACCGGCGTCTGGCCGCCGACAACGACCTGGTGTCGTACATCGACGTCGCCACGCCGTTTCTCCGCGCGGACGGCAAGGTGATGGACGACATCTTCATCGCGGACGGCCTGCACCTGAACGAGAAGGGCACGCGGATCTGGGCGTCGGCCATCAAGGCGGCGCTGATGGCCGGCGAGGCGCGGCACGAGACGACCGACCAGTAGTCCCGGCCGCGTTCGAACGGACGTGGAGCCGTGGGCTTGACAGCGCCGGTCCGGTCGGCTTCTAATGCATTTGTAGATTGGCGACAGGAGATGCCGTGCGATCGAAGACCGACCTGCTGCAGGGCACGCTCGACCTGCTCATCCTGAAGACGCTGGCCCTGCGTCCGCTTCACGGGTGGGGCATCGCCCAACGGCTCCAGCAGATCTCGGACGAGGTGCTGCAGGTCAACCAGGGCTCCCTCTATCCGGCGCTGCACCGGCTGGAGCAGCAGGGCCTGCTCGCCGCCACGTGGGGCAGCTCGGACAACAACCGGCAGGCGAAGTTCTACGAGCTGACGGGCGCCGGGCGCCGCCAGCTCGACGCCGAGACCGCGCACTGGACACGCATGTCGACGGCCATCGCGCGCGTGCTGGCCGAAACGTAGCGGGCCGAATGCACGTGGGAAACGTCTAACGAAGGTAGCGGGAGGCGAACTTTCGACGCCGAGATCCGTCTCTTCGGTTGTCACTGGCAGGAAACATGGACATCGCCCGACCCGATCTGGCACGCAAGAAGAAGCTCCGGCAGTCGCTGTATGCCGTGGTCTCGGTGATCGTGGTCGTACTGATCACGGTGGGCGTCTCGCGCCTCGAGCCCGCGGCGCCGCGCGTCGACCGGGACACCATCTACCTCGACACCGTGCAGCGCGGGCCGATGGTCCGGCAGGTGCGCGGCACCGGCACGCTGGTCCCGGAGCAGATCCGCTGGATCCCGGCGACCACCGACGGCACGGTCGAGCGGATCGTGATCCGGCCCGGCGCCCTCGTGACCCCCGACACCGTCATCGTCGAGCTGAGCAATCCGGAGGTGGAGCAGACCGCGCTCGAAGCCCGGCTCAACCTCGACGCGGCCGAGGCGCGCTACAGCAACCGGCAGGTCGAAGTGGAGCGCGACATCCTGAACCAGCAGTCGGCGCTCGCCACCGTGGAGGCGCAGCTCAAGACGGCGCGGCTGCAGGCGGACGCCGACGAGCAGCTCTTCGCGCAGGGTCTGGTCTCGTCGCTGGAGCTCCAGAAGTCGCAGGCGGCCGTGCAGGAGTACGACACCCGGTTCCGCATCGAGCAGGAACGGCTGCAGATGGCCACCGACACCGTGGAGGCGCAGCTCGCGGTCGAGCAGGCCGAGGTGGACCGGCTGCGGACGCTGCACGAGCTGCGGCAGCAACAGGTGGCCGACCTGCACGTGCGGGCCGGGATGCCCGGCGTCCTGCAACAGGTGC
>WTGR01000231.1 GCA_011523485.1 Acidobacteriota bacterium | reverse complement strand
TCTCGCACATGCTCGGCGCCCCGCCGCCGCCGCCGCCGCCGGACGTGCCGGCGCTTCCGGACCGCGGGGAGGGCGGCAGGCCCGCCTCGGTGCGGCAGCGGCTGGAGCAGCATCGCGAGAACCCGGTATGCGCCAACTGCCACGCCCCGATGGACCCGCTGGGCTTTGCCCTGGAGCATTTCGATGCGGTCGGCAAGTGGCGCGCCACCGGCGAGGGAGGCGGTCCCATCGACGCCTCGGGCGTCTTCCCGGACGGAACCGGGTTCGAAGGGCTGGCCGGACTCAAGGCGATGCTGCTGGAGCGTCGCGAGCAGTTCGTGTGGACGGTGACCGAGAAGCTCGCCACCTACGCCCTCGGCCGCGGACTGGAGTACTACGACATGCCGGCCCTCCGCGAGATCATTCGCGACGCGGCCGACGACGACTACGCGTGGTCTTCCCTGGTGCTCGGGATCGTCGAGAGCACGCCGTTTCAGATGCGGAGATCAGAATCATGATGATCAGCAGGAAGGCTCTCCCTCGCCGTACGGTGCTCCGCGGCATCGGCGCCGCGCTGGCGTTGCCGCTTCTCGACGGCATGGTGCCGGCGCTGACCGCCCTCGGCCGGACCGCGGCGAAGCCGGTCAGGCGGCTCGGCGTCGTCTACGTGCCGAACGGCATCGTGATGGACCAGTGGATTCCCGCCACGGCGGGCACGGGGTTCGAGATCACCCCGATCCTGCAGCCGCTGGAGCGGTTTCGGGACCGCCTGCTGGTCGTGTCGGGACTCAGCAACAAGGGCCCGGACGACATCCACGAGACCGGGGCCACGAGCTTCCTGACCGGCGTGCCGCCGAAGCGCACCCAGGGCTCCCAGCTCGGGGCCGGCGTGTCGATGGATCAACTGGTGGCGCGGGAGACCGGCCGGCACACGCAGCTCGCGTCGCTGGAGCTGGCCCTGGAGTCGGGCGACGATGTGGGTACGTGCGGTGGGGGATACACCTGTGCGTACACCAACACGATCTGCTGGCGGAGCGCGACGACGCCGTTGCCGATGGAGACCAACCCGCGGACGGTGTTCGAGCGCCTGCTGGGAGATACGGGCGGCACCGATCCCGCCGCGCGGCTGGCGCGCATCGAGCAGAATCGCAGCCTCCTGGACGCGGTGACCGACAAGGTGGCCGCGTTGCGGCGAGAACTCGGGCCGCGCGACCGCCTGAAGCTCGGCGAGTACCTGGAGGCCGTGCGGGACATCGAGCGCCGCATCCAGAAGGCCGAGGCGCAGGTCGACCAGGAGCTGCCCGAGATTGCGCCGCCGCTGGGCGTTCCCGCCGCCTTCGACGAGCACGCGAAGCTGATGTTCGACCTGCAGGTGCTGGCCTACCAGACCGACCTGACCCGCGTCGTCAGCTTCATGATCAGCCGCGAGTACAGCGGGCGGACCTACCCGCAGATCGGCGTGCCGGAGGCGCACCACCCGACCTCGCACCACCAGCAGGACCCGGACAAGCTGGAGAAGTTGACCCGGATCAACACGTACCACACGTCGTTGCTGGCGTACTACCTGGACAAGTTGCGCGCCACGCCGGACGGCGACGGCTCGCTGCTCGATCACGTGGCGGTGCTGTACGGCGGCGGCCTGAGCGACGGCAACCGACACTCCTCGGAGAACCTGCCGATCCTGCTCGCCGGCGGCGGAGCCGGGACGCTGCACTGCGGACAGCACCTGCAGTGTCCGGATCCGACCCCGATGTCGAACCTGCACGTGTCGCTGATGGACAAGCTCGGCGTGCCGGTCGAGGCGTTCGGGACGAGTACGGGGGAGATTCAGGAGCTCTCGGGCGTGTAGCAGCCTGGCGGGGGAGTCGAACATGCGGGGCAGCGGCGCGAGTCTGATCGCGGTTGGGGCGTGTCTCGGACTCCTGGGTCTTGGGCCGGCCGCGCCGGTGCTCGGGCAGCAGGCGGATCTGCGCCTGGTCGACGCCGTTCGGAGCGGCGATCACGGCACGGCGCGGGCGCTGCTGCAGGAATCGGTCGATGTGAACGTCCGGCAGCCGGACGGGGCGACGGCGCTGCACTGGGCGGCCTACCTGAACGATCTCGAGATGGCCGAGCTGCTGCTGGCGGCGGGCGCCGTGCCGGACGCGTCGAACGAGCTGGGCGTGACGCCGCTCTACCTGGCGTGCGAGAACGGGAACGCGGCGTTGGCGCGGGTTCTGCTTGCGGGCGGCGCCACGCCGCACGCCGTGCTGCCGAGCGGCGAGACCGCCCTGATGACGGCCGCGCGCGCCGGCAGCGCCGGCGCGGTGCGTGCGTTGCTGGCGCACGGCGCCGATGCGCGGGCGCGGGAAACGACCGAGGAGCAGACGGCTCTCATGTGGGCCGCGTCGCAGCGGCACGCCGACGTGGTCGCGGCCTTGCTGGACGCGGGAGCGAACGTCCACGCGCGTTCTCGCGTCCGTCCCGTGGTGACGGCGCACTCTGCCCGTACGAGCGCTGAGGGCGCCGTGGTGGTGGTCGAAGAGGGCGGCTTCACGCCGCTGTTGTTCGCGGCTCGGAGTGGAGATCGGGCCTCCGTGGAGCTGCTGCTCGATGCGGGTGCGGATCCCAACGACGTCGCCCCGGCCGGGACCAGCGCACTCGTCGTGGCGGCCCACAGCGGTCACGGCGAGGTGGCCGCACTGCTGCTCGACGCCGGCGCCGACCCGAACGCCGGCGGGGCGGGCTACACCCCTCTGCACGCGGCGATCCTGCGCGGCGACGAGACGCTGGTGGAGACGCTTCTGGCCTTCGGCGCGGATCCGGACGCGCGTCTCGTCCGCGGCACACGCTACGCGCGGCAGGGCAAGCTCTTCGCGCTGGACATGGCCTGGACCGGCGCGTCGCCTTTCTTTCTCGCGGCCAAGTTCGGCCGGGGCGACATCATGCGCCGACTGGCCGAGAGCGGGGCGGATCCGCACGCCGGCCTGGAGGGCGGCGTAACGCCGCTGATGGCCGCCGCCGGCATGCTCACCCGCGGGTTCGGCCGGGCCGGCAAGGATCGCCTGGGACGCGAGATGGACTCCGCGGAGATGGAGGTCGCCCTCACGCAGGATCCCGATCACCGCGGCGTCATGGCCAGCGGCATCGACGCGGTGAAGGTGGCGGTCGAACTGGGCGCCGACGTCAACGCCGCAAGCGCTACCGGCGACACCGCCCTGCACATGGCCGCCTTTCACGGCTTCAAGACGGTGGTGCGGTATCTGGTCAGCCACGGGGCCAGGCTCGATGCGACCAACCTCCGCGGCGAGACCCCGCTCGACCGGGCGCTGGCCGCGCGCGCCCCCGCGCGCCTGACCCGCAGCCTGACCGACTACAGCGATACCAGCACGGCTGATCTGCTGCGGGTCCTGGGCGCGACCGAGTAGGTGCGACCTTGCGGTCGCGTTGGGAGTTTCTCTGGGACGAAACTCTCGCTGCGCAGACTCCTGGCGGGCCGGCAGCCGTCGCTCCGGCCCGCGAAGCGGTCCGGCAGGTCCTCCACCACCGATCGTCGCAGTCCAACTTGGCGCCCGCGTACGCCCCGCGGGGCCGGCGCGATGCTATGCTCGCACCCGGAGGAGGACAGGCGCAATGAAGACGGTACAGAAGCTGACGCTCGACGACGCGCGCGTCATCATGGCCGGCGCGGAGGCCAAGGCTCGCGAGATCGGCGTCGACATGGATATCGCGATCACGGACGACAACGGCAGCCTGTTGATGTTCCACCGGATGGACAACGGGCGGATTACCAGCATCGACGTGGCGATCAACAAGGCGTTCACGGCCGCGGCGGCGCGGCGCTCGACGCGCGCCTACGGGGAGGTGAGCGGACCTGGCGGTCCCGCCTTCGGCATCCACGTGAGCAACCAGGGACGGTTCATGATCGTGGCGGGCGGTCTGCCCCTGTTCGTCGACGAGCAGATCGTCGGCGGCGTCGGCTGCAGCTCCGGCACGCCCG
>WTGR01000423.1 GCA_011523485.1 Acidobacteriota bacterium | reverse complement strand
GGGTGGGGGAATTTTCGATGACCGCAGGTGGGGGAATTTTGAATGACCGTTGACATCTCGTGCGGGACCGGGGATCGGACGGCGAATCGCAGCGGCGCGTTCGGCGCAGCCTCGAGCGTTACCGCCTCTGGGACGACACCTTCGACAGCCGGGTCCATACGGTGACCGGGGACCTGTCGCAGCCGTCGCTCGGGCTCGCCGCCGACGTGCGGGCGACGTTGGAATCGGCCGTCGACGCCATCTACCATGCCGCGGCCGACGTCGACTGGGTCGCGCCCTACGGCGCACTCCGCGCCGTCAACGTCGTCGCCACCCGGGAGCTGCTTCGACTGGCCTGTCACGGCCGGCCCAAGGCATTCAATTTCATCTCCAGCCTCTCGGTCTGCCACGCCGTGGGCGGGCCGCGCTTCGTCACCGAGGACGACGACCTGTTCGACGGCATCGAGCAGTCTGCCGCTCGGCTACGCGCAGAGCAAGTGCGTCGCCGAGGTGCTGGTGCGCCAGGCGCATGCGCGCGGACTGTGCACGTCGATACATCGCCCGGCCCTGCTCACGGGCGACTCGGCCACCGGCATATCGAAGCACGACGACCTCGTGTCGTCGCTCTTCACGGGATGCATCGAGCTGGGCACCGCGCCCGACCTCGACTGGCGCATCGACGCGGTGCCCGTCGATCAGGCGGCACGGGCCATCGTCCGTCTCTCGGCAACCGGACCACACGGATTCAGCACCTTCCACGAGAGCGCGCGGCGGGCGCGACACTGGCGGGAGTCCGTCCTCTGGATGAACCTCTTCGGCTATCCCGTCGCTCTCGTGCCGTACGACCGCTGGCTCGGGCAGCTTGCGCGGGAGGCGGCGTCGGCCGGCCACGCCCTGCACCGGCTGCGGGGCTTCTTTCTGAGGCGCCGGCCGGACGGCGCGACCGTCCCGGAGCTGTACCAGGCGGGCCGCGGCAGCGCTCCGCGGAGCCGGCGCTCGCTGGCGCTGGTCTCGGAAGCGGGTCTCGACTTTCGGCCACTCGACGCGGCCCTCCTGGAGCGCTACTTCGACGCGTACGTGGCGGCGGGCTTTCTTCCGCCTCCGCGGCGCGGCCACTGGTCGGCGACCGGCGCTTCCGTGGCCGCACAGGCTTGTCCCACCACCGCCTGGACCTTGCCGGCCGGGACGGCGAGCCGACGCTCGACGTCGTGACCAAGATCAAGCCGGCGGACCGCGAGCTGATCGACGTCGCCGAGGCGGTAGCGGACATCTGCGACCGCCGGCTGGGAAGCGAGTTGCGCCGACACCGGGACATGATCGGGCTCGGCGGCGCCCATCTGCGCGAGCTGGCCCTCTACGCCGAGCCGGACGAACGCCTGCGGCGCCACACCCCGGTCTGCTACGGCACGTGGCAGGACGAGAGCCGCGAGGAGTGGGGCCTCGTGCTGGAGCGGATCGAAGGCCGCGTGTTGATGGATGCGACCGGGGATCCGGCGGTCTGGACGCGCGCCCGCGTGGACGCGGCGCTCGACGGTCTGGCGCGGATCCAGGCGGTCTGGTTCGGACGGGAGGCCCACCTCGCGAGCCGACCGTGGATCGGCCATGTCGCCACGTCCGGGAGCATGGTCGCCATGACGCCGCTCTGGCGGGCGCTGGCCGGCCACGCGACGCCGTATCTCATCGAGTGGGCCGACGCTTCGATTGTCCGGAGACAGCGCGTGCTCGTCGAGTCGGTCGGGGACTGGTGGCCGTCACTCGAAGCCTTGCCCCGCACGCTCATCCACAACGACTTCAGCCCGCGCAACGTCGCGATTCGCGATGTCGGTGGGTCGCTGCAACTGTGCGCGTACGACTGGGAGCTGGCGACCCTCGGGGCGCCGCAGTGCGACCTCGCGCATTTCCTCTGTCTCGTGCTCGACCCCGGCGCGTCCGGAGACGAGATCGCGCTCCATGTCGAACGGCATCGGGCGGCGTTGGCCGGAGCCGCCGGCACTCCGATAGACCCCGGCGCCTGGGAAGCCGGTTTCGGCGCCGCGCTGGCGGATCTGCCCATCAACCGGCTGATGTTCTACGTGATGATCCACCGCGTCCGGCCGCTGCGATTCCTGCCGCGCATCGTAAGGACCTGGCAACGGCTCCACGACCTGTTCGGTGCAGCGCGAGGCAACTGATCATGAAGGCGCCGATTCACGACCTGCACCCCGGAAACCTCCTCACCTACGGTTCGCTGGCGGCCGCGCTGGCGGCGGTGGCGGTGTCGAGCGCAACGGGCGCGACCGCCGCAGGCGGCTGGCTGGCGCTGGCCGCGTTGCTGGACACCTTCGACGGCCGCTTCGCCCGCTGCTTCGAGAGGACGTCCCGTCAGCGTCGTATCGGCTGCGAGATCGACAGCCTGGTCGACGTCTGCGCGTTCGGCATGGGTCCCGTAGTGGTGCTCGAGGCCGTTTCGCCGCCGGGCAGCGGACTGCCGGAGACCGCGTGGTGGGCGAGCGCGTTCGCCTATGTGGGCGCAGTCGTCACCCGGCTGGGCTTCTACAACGTGGAAGCGGACGACCAGCGCTTCGTGGGGCTTCCGGCGCCGGCGGCGGCGTTGGTGCTCCACGTACCTGATCGCACCGGATCCGGCGTCACCCTGGATCGTGCCCGCGTTGTTCGCCGGGTGCGGTCTGGCGATGATCGCGCCGCTTGCCATCCCGCGACCGGGGGCGCCCGGCTTGGCGGCGTTCGCCGTCTGGGCCGTCTCCTTGACGTTGTGGCACCTGCGCTGAATCGATGGGTCCGCCACGCCCAACGTCCGGGAGCCGACTCCGGCGCCCGATTCGGCGACCCGGTTACCGCTCGCGGATACCGCTTGGGCTGGATCCCAGCGGCTGGCACCTGTGGACTCGGCGTATCATGGCACGTGATCGCTACCGGCCGGCAGCGGCATTCCCGGCACGGGCAAGGCCAGAATCTTCAAGACCCGAGCCGGGGGGCGGCAGCATGGGAGCAGGGGCGCGATTCCGCGATTCCGCGATTCGCGATTCCCTGGAGCCAGCCGCCAGCGTGTCCTTCCGGACGGTGTGGGGTAAATCGTGGGATACCTGCTACCGGTATGGCTGTAAATTATGCATATCCGGTCGTTTACAGGCACAGTCGTGCTGACCCTGCCAGAAGATGATTAGGTTCCGTAGTAGTCGATTCCCCGGGGCCAGGTCTTTCGTCGTCGCGTTGTATCTACCGTAACGGCGGGCGAAAGGGGATCAGAAACCGGCCTCTCGGTCGCGTGAAACAAGGCCGCAACGCGTTTTCGGCCCGCGGTCCGACTTGCGTTGCGGACCCGTTTCGGCAGCATGACGGGCCTTCTGTCTTGAGCGCACGCCGTCGACCGGCGTCTCGGAACCCTCGCCGTCAGGGCTGGCCCCCGCCGCGCAAGCCGGTGCGGTTCCTGTTCCTGCACTCTCGCGAATCCACGAGCGCCACGTTGACTTGTCCGCTTGCATACGCCGTCACCGGTGCGCCGCGACCTACAGTACCCACAGGAGCCGTTGCTCGACTCCCCGGCCGGTACCATAATCGGAACACAGCAGAATGACTCCCCCGAGCGCGGGGCTCATACCCGGCATGCACCGATTGGCCGACACGGTTCCCGACCCCCAGACCGAGGAGTGGAATCGCGTCCGAAGATACCCGAGCAGCCGCTATGGACGAACAGGTCGATGAACAGAACGCGCGCACGCGAAACCGCGATTGATCCCGCCGAAGAGCAACGGCGGTGGACGGCGGCCTGGACCAGGAGACTGCGGGAGGAGGAGGACCGTCTGGCGTTCCCGCCGTGTTTCCACGTCCTCCTCCCAGCGGCATGTTTCCCGAACGAGAAGCCGACCGTCGAGCAGTTCAGACAACTTCGGCCCCACACGGTCCCGGCGGGGACCGGCAGACACAGCCAGTCGGTGAGGATGCGTCTCGGGCTCAGCTGCGCCGGCTGGAAGCACTGGCCCACCAGTGAGG
>WTGR01000793.1 GCA_011523485.1 Acidobacteriota bacterium | reverse complement strand
CGCGGGGTCCGCACAATAGCATACATTTGAATGTTATTCTAGAAACATACCTGAGATTTCACGATTTCTCGGGCATCGTGATCGGCATGTTCTACAGCGAGCACGGCGCCCCGCACTTCCATGCCGCCTACGGCGGATACGAGATCTCCGTCGAGATCGAGAGCCACGCCGTTCATGGCGAATTCCCGCGGCGAGCTCTTCGACTCGTGCTTGAATGGGCTTCTCTTCACGAGTCAGAATTGCGGGCGAACTGGGAGCTGGCGCGCCGGGGAGAACCACTGAATCGGATCGCGCCGCTGGAATGACCGGCATGCCCTATCACGTCGTCGAAGCACGCCATGTCAGCGGCCACGTCGTGTGGCTCCGTTTCCGGGACGGCACGAGCGGAGAGATCGATCTCGGTCCCGCCCTGCGAGGCCCAATCTTCGAGCCGCTCCAAGACCCGGCCGTGTTCCGGCAATTCGTCATTCACCCGGAGTTCCACACCCTGATGTGGCCGAACGGGGCCGACCTCGCGCCGGAGTTCCTCCACGACAACGTCCACGTTTCCGCGTGACGCCAAGGGATGCCCCCCAGTGGGTCCTCTGGCACGCGGCCCGCGCGGCCACGCGCGCCTCGCGAAGCGCTTCCGCTGACGCCGAATCGGAATGTAGTATCGTTACTACATGAAGCTCGGATTGCGCGAAGCCAACCAGCGGTTCTCCCAGACGATGCAGGCCGTGCGGCGCGGCGAAGAGGTCGTGCTTACCGAGCGGGGACGCCCCATCGCCGTCATCAAGCCGCTCGTCGAGGCGGAACCGGACAGCGACGCGGCGGCGCTGCGGAGAATGCTCGACGCAGGGCTGATCGTGGCCGCAGCCGAGCCGGGCCCCATGCCCGCGCCGCGGTGGCGTCCCGTCGCGGTGACGGGGAAACCGGTCTCGAAGACCATCATCGAGGATCGTGACGACCGGGCCTGACCGTGTGGGCCTATTGCGATTCGAGCGTGCTGGTGAAGCGCTACGTCCGCGAGTCGGGTCAGCGGAAATTGCTGGGCCTGCTGCGCGAACGTTCGTGCGTTTCCTCCGCCTTGACGCCGGTCGAGATACGGAGCGCCTTCAGGCGCCGCGTGCACGAAGGGTCGCTCGACGCGACGCGCCTGCCGGTGCTTCTCCACCGTCTGGCCGCGGACCGGTCGCACTGGACGCTCGTGACGGTCGGCCCGGAGGTGCTGGCCGTGGCCGAAACGCTTGCCGCGACGCATCCGCTACGTGCCCTCGACGCGATTCACGTGGCGTCGGCCCACCTGTTCTCCGCCCGCATGCCGGCGCCGCCGCTGTTCGTGAGCGCCGACCGGCGACAGACGGACGTTGCGGGCGCCATGGGACTCGCCGTGAAGTTCATCGAATGATGGCGGCTTCCAAGCCCGGTCTCCCGACCGCCCCGCACTGGGAGGCGCACGTCTCCTGGCTGCGAGGGCTGACCCAAGGACGGCGTGACCGGGAAGATCGCGGACCTGATACGGGTCCGCATTACCATTTGCAGAGCCCATGCCGCTGACGCCCGGAACCCGGATCGGCGCCTACGACGTCACCGGCCCGCTCGGGGCCGGCGGCATGGGCGAGGTGTACCGGGCCCGCGACACGCGGCTCGACCGCGACGTGGCGCTGAAAGTGCTGCCCGAGGCGTTCACCGCCGATCCGGACCGGCTGGCGCGCTTCGAGCGGGAGGCCCGCGTCCTCGCCTCGCTGAACCACCCGAACATCGCCCAGATCCACGGCTTCGAGGAGACCGGCGGCACGCGCGCGCTGGTGCTGGAGCTGGTCGAGGGCCCGACCCTCGCCGACCGCTTCGAGCAGGGACCGATCCCGCTGGACGAGGTGCTCTCCATCGCGCGGCAGATCGCCCTGGCGCTGCAGGCCGCGCACGAGGCGGGCTTGATCCACCGGGATCTGAAGCCCGCCAACGTCAAGGTTCGGGAGGATGGGACCGTGAAGGTCCTGGACTTCGGCCTGGCCAAGGCGCTGGACACGGCGCCGGCGCCCCCCGGCGCGGACCCGTTGCAGTCGCCGACGCTGACCGCCTCGGTGACCCGCATGGGCGCCGGCCTGATCCTGGGAACGCCGGCCTACATGTCCCCGGAGCAGGCCGAGGGGCAACCGACCGACACGCGCGGCGACCTCTGGTCGTTCGGCGTCGTGCTCTACGAGATGCTCGCCGGCGAGCGTCTCTTCTCCGGCGAGACCGTGGCGCAGGTGCTGGCCCGCGTGATCGACCGCGATCTCGACCTGTCGGCCCTGCCGCCCTCGACGCCGCGGCCCGTACGGCGGCTGCTCGGCCGCTGCCTCGAGCGCGACCGGCGGCGGCGGATACGGGACGCGGGCGAGGCGATCAGCGACCTGGAGGCCGCCGCGGCGCCTCCGGAGACATCCCCGGAAGCCGCAACCGGCGCTTCCGCAACACCGTTGCACGGATGGCGGGCGCGGGCAGCCTGGGCAGTCGCCGGCCTGGCGCTCGGCTGCCTTGCGGCCGCGACCACGTTCTGGACCCTCGCGCCATCACCCGAGCCGGCAGCGGTCCGGCGCCTGACGCTCGATCTGCCGTCTCCGATGGCGCGCGGATCCGGGTTCGCCCTCGCGCCCGACGGCTCGACGCTGGCCTACGTCGGTCGTACTGCCGACGGCCGGACGCGGCAGTTGATGGTCCGCCACCTGAACGCGGGCGATGCCTGGGAGCTGGACGGCACGGAGGGAGCGGTCGACCCGTTCTTCTCGCCGGACGGGGCCTGGATCGGGTTCTTCTCGTTCCTGGGGGCCGGCCCTCCCGGACCGTCGGAGCGCATCCAGTACCGCTGGACGTTGAAGAAGACGCCGGCACGCGGGGGTGCGCCCGTAACGCTGGCCGAGAACGTTCCCGCACTGGGGGGAAGTTGGGGTGACGACGACCGCATCGTGCTCGGCGGCATGGGCGGCCTGCTGCGCGTGCCGGCCGCCGGCGGAACCCCCGAGGCCGTGCTGCCGGCCGGAACCGTGTCGGAGTTGACCGTATGCTCGGCGCCCCACGTGCTTCCCGGATCCGAAGCGCTGTTGTTCTCCGAGGCGTCGGCCGACGAAGGCCCGCGCCTGTGGGCGTTGTCGCTGGCCGACGCGGCTCCGCGGATCGTGGCGTCCCAGGTGACGCAGGCCACCTACGCCCCAACCGGCCACCTTCTGCTCCAGCAGGCGACCCGTCCGACGCCGGGAAGCCCCCGTTCCGGAGCCGCGACCCTGCTGGCGGCCCCCTTCGACGCCGAGCGCCTCGAGTTGACCGGTGCGCCGGTCCCCGTGGTTCCCGGCGCCGGCCCGAGCGCCTGGGCCGCCGACGGCACGCTCCTCTACGCGCCAGGTACCGGAGGCGGCATCGGGGAGGGCGACCGCGCCCTCGTGTGGCTGGACCGGGCCGGGAACGAGGAGCCGATCCCCGCTCCGCCGCGCATGTACGGCGCGCCGCGCCTGTCGCCGACGGGCGATCGCATCGCGCTCGACGTCGCGGCCGATGACGGCAGTTCCGACATCTTCATCTACGACCTCGCCCGGGAGGCGTCGAACCGCCTGACCTTCGAGGGCTGGAACGTCAATCCGCTCTGGTCGCGGGACGGCCGGCGCGTCCTGTTCACGTCGCTGCGCTCCGACGGATTCGGCCTGTCCCGGAAGGCGGCGGACGGCACCGGGCAGGTGGAGGGACTGGGCACGACCCGACCGATACAGATGGCCTCGGCATGGGCGGGCGAACCGGACACGCTTGTCCTCATGCGCGCGAACACCATGACGGACGCGGACATCCACCTGCTGCGGCTGGACGGCGACCGGGGTTCGGAACCGCTGATCGCGACCTCCCACTCGGAGTCGATGCCGGCGGTCTCGCCGGACGGCCGCTGGCTCGCCTACCAGTCGAACGAATCCGGCCGCTCGGCCGTCTACGTCCGGCCGTTTCCGAACATCGACGACGGCAAGT
>WTGR01000582.1 GCA_011523485.1 Acidobacteriota bacterium | reverse complement strand
GCGGCTGGCGCCGCGACTCGGTCACCCCCGGCATCGAGGTGCTCGTCGAGGGCTATCAGGCGATCGACGGCGCGTTCCGCGCCAACGGCCGTGACGTGACGTTCCCGGACGGGACGCGCCTGTTCGCCGGCTCGTCCGGCACCGGCGCCCCGCGCGACGGCCGCGACCCGACCGAGCCGGAATAGAGTCTGCTCTTGCCGAAGCCCGCGAGGCCGCGCCGGTCTCGCGGGCTTTCTTTGTACGCTACCCGCACGCACGCATAGTGGACCATGCTGATCGTCAGCCCTATGGATGTGTCACCCGTTCCCGCCTCTCAGTGGCCAGCGCTGCACCGCGCCCTAGGTCCCGGTCTGCTCGCTCGCCTGCTGGACATCTCTGTGGTGAGCCTGCACACATATCAGTCGGGTGCCCGCACGACTCC
Organism: Acidobacteriota bacterium; assembly: GCA_011523485.1. The sequence goes on along the minus strand of WTGR01000582.1, from coordinate 16,406 downwards.
CGACGACGTCGTTGTCCGTCTCCATGCGCTGGCGCTGATGGTCGGGGACTTGGCGGGCGCCTACAACGATGCCGGTATCCGCCGCTGGTTCGTCCGCCCGCGCGCCGTCCTCCTGAATCGCGCTCCCGCCGATATCCTCAGTTCGGGATGGCGACCGGAAGATCGCGGGCCTCGGCGGGTGCGCGAACTGGCGAGCACCCTGACGGCATCGACGGCGACGCGACCATGATCACGCGTCTTCTGCAGGCCAAGCCGTTCTGCCCCGCGAAACCGCTCGTCGCCTGTCGGGAACTTCGGTGGTAGTCGTTGCAGCCCATCACTCACGGGACGCTCCAGACTGGCACGGCGGTCGCGTGGATTGCTCCCCGCTACTGACCAGGTTCGCCGTCTCGGATGTCAGCGGTTCGCGTCCTCCAGGCGAGCCGTCCGCAGCATCCCGACGATCGAGTAGTTGCCCTCGTGACAGGCGAACTCGTAGATCGGCTGGTCCCGTCGCTGCAGGGGCACTTCCGCCATCCACGACGATGCCCAGGTCTCGGGGTCGGTCAGGGTCACCCGATACGCCAGCGTGTCCGGCCCGCTACGTGTGAATCGTTCGACCAGGTGCAGGCCCTCGGCGGCGCCGCGGTAGTGGCTCTTGGCCGAGAAGTTGGTCGTTTCCACGACGAGCGTGTCGCCCTCCCAGCGGCCGCGGGAGTCACCGTTCCACTGGCGGATCGCATCCGGCGCGTGCGGCTGGTCCCCAATCGGGATGATCCGCGCATCATGGAACGCCTCGCTGATGAAGGCGAGGTGCGTCGGCGTCTGGACGATCTGGTAGAAGGTGTACGGCCCGGCGCCGAAGTTCCCGCCGAGCCGCGGCACGCCGGTCGTGATGCAGCGGTGGATGCTGTTCAGATCGTCCGGCCCGGTCTTGAACTCCCAGCCCCGGTCGACCGCCGCCACGCGCGCGCGGGCCTCCGGGGTGAGCGCCGGTATCCGGCCGTCCGGCGGGTCGACGATCAGCGACGTCCGATCGCTGAACGTGACATCGACCATCCCGATCGAGCTGCTGGTCGACCACGCGATGTAGGTCTCGACGTTCTGCAGCGCCGCGCGGAAGGCGCTCTCGGGCGTCGCGAACGCGCTGCGGCCGTTCTGGAAGATGCGCTCGGCGCGCGCGGACAGCGTCGCGACCTCCTCCCGGGTCAGGTGCGAGCGGTCGGCCAGCTCGGGCAGCCGTTCGAGCGGCGTGGCCACGTTGTTAAGCCAGACGCCCTGCAGATCGGGACGGCCCTCCGGGGTGCGCGGCAACTCCCACGAGTCCGCGCCCTGTCCGAACGCCGGCGGCGCCAGCCAGGCCGCGAACGCCAGCACCAGCAACGAGATCCCGAAGTGTCGAGACTGCATGATGGTCACCTCCCGTCGGGCATCGGATCGCCGGACCGGCACACCGGCATACCCGACTCCCGCTGCCGGACACCCGCTCCGTGCATCTTCCCGCACTTGGCGCTTCCGCGCAACGCGGGCAGGCGGGGCCGCTCCACCCGCGGGCGCGTACGCGTGCACCTTCCCGCACCTGGCGCCTCCGCGCAACGCGGGCGCGGTCTGTGGCGCCGGCCGGAAGAACCCCGTGCAACCCGCGGGTTTGCCCCATGCACCGTCTCGCGCGGCCGGTTGCGGGTGCAGGGATCTCCCGATAAGATAGTTGGCTGAGATCGACCGTCATGATCCGCGCGCCACGGCGGCAACGCGGAACGGGCAACGGTTCTGGAAACGTGAGCGCAGGCGGAAAGGGGCAGACATGGCGAAAGAAACCACCCGTCGAGAGGTTCTCAAGGGCAGCCTGGCAATGGCGGGGCTCGGCGTGATCGGCATGCCCGAATGGGCGTTCCCCGCGCTCGCGCAGGGCGAGACGCTGATGCAGTTCACCGACGTCTCGGACGACGTGCAGTGGATCCGCGACGCCGAGCGGCGGATCATCGACGTCCGGCAGATAGACGGCCCGTTCACGCCGCGTGACCAGTTCTTCACGACGCAGCACTACGGCCACCCCAACGTGGACGTCGATGCGTACCGCCTGCGCGTCTCCGGCCTGGTCGACACGCCGCTGGAGCTGTCGATGGACGACCTGCGCGCCATGCCGAGCCGCGACCTGGTCTTCGGCTTCGAGTGCTCCGGCAACCGCGGCCCGCTGAACGGCCTGTCGAGCAACGGCCGCTGGACCGGCGTCTCCCTGCGCACGGTGCTGCAGCGGGCGGGCGTGCAGGACGCGGCGCGCGAGTTCGTCTTCTTCGGCGCCGACCGCGGCGAGGAGGAAGTCATCTGGCGCGGCCGTCCGTTCAACGTCGAGCAGCAGTACGGCCGGAGCCTCGAGCGGGATCAGGCGCTGTCGGACGAGCCGCTCCTCGCCTACGCCATGAACGGCGAGCCGCTCAGCGAGCACCAGGGCCGTCCGTTGCGGCTGCTGGTCCCCGGCTGGTACGGCGCGCCGAACGTCAAGTGGGTGGCCGAGATCAACGTGCAGAAGGACCAGTACCTCGGCCGCTGGCAGGCCCGCTCGTACCGGACGCTGAAGGGCGAGATGATCAACGGCGAGCTGAAGTGGGTCGAGACCGCCATCTCGACGATGAATCTGAAGTCGTACGTCGCCCGCGTCACCGCGGTCGGCGGCGCCCACAACGTCTTCGGCGTCGTGCTGAACGACGGCACGCCGATCGAGTCGGTCGAGGTGAAGATCGACGACGGCGAATGGCAGGCGGCGACTCTCGACCCGGAGACGATGCGCGAGAAGTACGGCTGGAAGTTCTTCAACTACCGCTGGGAGAGCGCCACCCCCGGCGAGCACACGGTCGTCTCGCGCGTGACCGACGTGAACGGCAACGTGCAGCCGACCGCGGAAGGGCTCGCGGACAAGTTGACGTTCCTGGAAGCCCACGAGCAGTTCCCGCGCAACGTCATCATCGCGTAGTCGGCGGACGACGCCGGCTGGGAGTTTGCGCCGCAGAGTTCGAACCAGCAGATTCCCAACGCGACTTTACGGTCGCGCAGTCCGCACTTCGAAGCCGGGTGGGCCTCGCGCCCCCCGGCTTTCTTCGTGTGAGAGGGAGCGCGGCTCGCGGTGCAGGCTCCGCGCCGCGCGGGCTGGCATGTTCGATCCGCCGACCATTGCGGCAATCGTCACCACCTTCCTGCTTGCGGGCGCAGTCAAGGGCGTGATCGGCCTGGGCCTGCCCACGGTCAGTCTCGGCCTGCTCGCGGCCGTGCTCGACCTCCCGACCGCGATGGCCCTGCTGCTCGTCCCCTCTCTCGCCACCAATGCGTGGCAGGCCCTGGCCGGCGGCCACGCCCGCGCGGTCCTCGCCCGCATCTGGCCCTTTCTGAGCGCGGCGGCGGTCACCGTGCCGCTTGGCGCGGAAGCGCTGACGGCAGTGAATCCGGCGCTGCTCTCCGCGCTGCTCGGCCTGCTGCTGGTGATCTACGCCGTGGCGAACATCGCCGGCGTGCGGATCGCACTATCGGCGCGGCAGGCGACGTGGGCAGGTCCGCCGATCGGCGCCGTGAACGGGATCCTGACCGGCATGACCGGGTCCTTCGTCGTTCCCGGGGTCATGTTCCTGCAGGCGATCGGCCTGCCGCGCGACATGCTCGTGCAGGCCATGGGCATGCTCTTCGCGGTCTCGACCGCAGCGCTGGCCGTGGCGCTGCAGGACAACGACCTGCTGAGCGTATCGCTCGGCGCCTGGTCCGCGGCGGCGCTCGGGCCGGCGGCGATCGGCATGCTGCTCGGCCAACGCCTCCGGCGGCGTCTCTCCGAGCGGCGTTTCCGGCAGGTCTTCTTCATCGCGCTGCTGGTCCTGGGGATGGGCATCACGGCCAGATCGCTGCAGGACGCCGGAAGGATGGACGCCGCCGGTACCGAGACGCGGAGCCCGCGAGGCGTTTCGGGGGCGCTCGCCCGACAATCGCCGCCTACGGCTCCGATTGCCGCCCAACCAGCCTGACTAGGAGTCTACGCCGTTCTACGGCGCAGACTCCTAGGCGACGGTGGCGCCGCCGCAACTCGACCCGGCCCCGGCCGTGCAGCCGAAGCAGTGGCGGTCGACGACGATCGACCGCGATTCGAGCGCGTCCAGATCGAAGTCCGCGATGTGCCGCGGGACGCCCGACTCGACCGGCATGTCCAGCATCTGGTTGAAGTCGCAGTCGTAGAGCACGCCGTCCCACCCGACGGACAGCGTGTTGCGGCACATCACCCCGCGCGCGGCGGCCGGGTTGTAGCTCGTGACCAGCCGCTCCATGTAGCGCTCGAGGTTGGCGGAGTCGACCAGCCATTCCAGAAAACGGCTGATCGGCATGTTGGTGATGGTATGGAGCGCGTTGAACCGGATGCCGTACAGCCGGTCGAGCTCGCGCTTCCACTCCCGCTCCAACGACGCTTGCCCCGCCGGCAGGTACGCCCCGACCGGGTTCGTCACCAGGACGAGGCGCAGCCCCGACGACTCGTCGCCGTAGCCGAGCGCGTTCAGCTTCTTCAGGCCGGCAATCGACTTGTCGAACACGCCGTCTCCCCGCTGCCTGTCGGTGTTGAGCCGACGGTAGTGCGGCAACGAGCAGACCACCTCGACCCGGTGCTGGGCGAGAAATCCGGCGAGATCCGCCTGCGACGGCAGACCGAGCACGGTCAGGTTGCAGCGGTCGATCACGTGACGGCCGAGGCCCGCGCACTGCTCGACGAGCCAGCGGAAGCGGGGGTTGAGCTCCGGGGCGCCGCCGGTGACGTCGACCGTCGGGATCGCGGTGCGCTCCAGCACCTCGACGCACTGGGCCATCGTTTCGCGGCTCATGACCTCCCGGCGGTCCGGTCCGGCGTCGACGTGGCAGTGCGCGCAGGTCTGGTTGCAGAGCTTGCCGACGTTGATCTGCAGGATCTCGATGCCGGTCGGCCGCAGGGGATGCAGACCGATCTCGTCGAGCGCCTCCGGGAACTCGCGCGCCAGCGGGAGGCGGTGCAGCGTCGCCAACTGCTCGCGGGACGAAGCCAGCGGAAGCTGCCGCGAAACGAGCGAGGGGAGCGTGCTAGCCATGGCCCTTCACCAACCTGACCTCGTCGAGCCCGCCACCCGCGGGGCGTCCGCGGACAGGCTCGCCACCGCGGTGCGCCGGCGCTTCACATGCCGACCCGCTCGGCGTGGTTGCGCATCTGCACCCCGTGGACGAGCGAGGCGCCGCCGCGGATGGCCGACGCCACGTGCACCGCCTCGGTCATCTGATCGAGGTCGGCGCCCTTCTCCAGCGCGTCGGTGCTGTAGGCGTCGATGCAGTAGGGACACTGCACGGCGTGCGCGACCGCCAGGGCGATCAGCGACTTCTCCCGCGCCGACAGCGCTCCGTCCTCGAACACCGCGTTGTACCAGGCGAAGAACTTCTCCGCCAGCTCCGGACGGTTCTTGCCGACGTGAGCGAAATGCTCGAGGTCCTTCGGGTGGTAATACGTGTCGTGCATGACGGCTGCCTATCGAAGTGCCCGCTCCTCGGCACGGTGACCGGCGAGGATCCCCTCCATGCCGTAGTTCCCCTCGTGGCACGCGTACTCGAAGATCGGCCCGCCGGTCTCGGTCATCGGCAGCACGACGGTCCAGGTGCGCGTGTACATCGCCGGGTCGTCGAGCGTCATCTCGTAGTCCATCCGATCCGGACCCGTGCGGGTGAACCGTTCCACCAGCCGCAGACCGTCGACGGGAAGACCCCGGAACTGCTGCCTGGCGCTGAAGTTGGTGGTCTGCACCACCAGCGTGTCCCCCTCCCAGTGGCCGCGGGAATCGCCGTTCCAGAGTCGGATGCCGGGTCCCAGGTGGGGCCGCCCGTCGAGGCTGACCACGCGCGTCTCGTTGATCATCTCGTTCAGCAGGACCACTGCGTCCGGCGTCTGCAGGATGAGGATGTTGCTGTTGTAGTTGTTGGGAACACGCGGCGTGCCGCGGGTGATGCAGCGCTCCCACAGATTGCGGTCCTCCCAGGAGTCGGCCGGATGATCGCGCCGGCGTGCCTGGTTCTCCGCCGCTCTCCGCTCAGCCGCCGGTGTTCGCGGCGGGATGCGCCCGTCCGGCGGGTCGACGATGAGAGACGTGCGGGTCAGCGCGTTGCGGGAACCGTCGCGCCACTGCGATCCGTAGTTGCCCGGGCTGCCCTGCCGCGGCGCCGCGTCGAACGCCGCGAACCGCAGCCGCTCCCGCTCGGCCGCCTCCTCCTCCGTCAGGAACTCACGATCGCCCGCTTCCGCCGCACGCTCCAGCGGCGTGCCCGTGGTCTGATCCCAGATTCCCTGCAGGTCGGGATGCCCCCAGGGCGTCCGCGCCGGGGTCCAGCCACCCGTATCCGGAGCCTGGGCCGCGGCCGGCGCCGCCAGGAGGACGACCGCAGCCGCCGTGATCAACGCCGCGACAGATGCATGACGCATGGTCGATCTCCTTCCATCCCGCAACGACACCCGCTGCACCGCACTGTTACTGGTCGCCCGCCACGTTCACGCGAATTCGATACAGCCCGGTTCGGGCCGTCATGTAGAGCGTGCGCCGGTCGGCATCGCCCCAGGCCACGTTCGCCGGGACCTCGCTCGGCTTGATCGTGCCCAGGTGCAGGCCGTCGGGCCGGATGACCCAGACGCCGCCCGGGCCGGTCGCCCAGAGGTTGCCCAGCTCGTCGATCTTCAGTCCGTCTGCCGAGCCGCTCTCTTCGGAGTCGCTGGCGTCGAGGAGCAGCTCACCCTCCCCGAGCGTGCCGTCCTCGGCCAGGGGATACACGAACCACTGGCGCGTACTGCTGTCCGCGACGTAGAGGCGGGACTCATCCGGCGAAAAGGCGATACCGTTGGGTCCGGGCAGCTCGGCCAGACGCGCCAGCTCGCCGTCGGGACTCAGCCGATAGATCCCGTTGACGTCCTGCACACGATCCTCCGGACTCGGCAGTCCGTACGCGGGGTCGGTGAAGTACAGCGCGCCGTTCGAGTGGTAATCGAGATCGTTGGGGCTGTTCAGCCGCCCGCCCTCGTAGCTGTCGACCACCACGCTCCGCGCGCCGTCGGCCGACATGCGCGAGATCCGGCCGTTGAAATGCTCCGTGAAGACGATGTCGCCTTCCGGATCGACGATGATGCCGTTCGAGCCCACCAGGCGTCCCTCCTCGTGCTCGCCCTCGTAGACGGGAGCGAGGAAGTCGCTGACCGTGCCGTCCGGCTCCCACTTGACGATGCGGTTGCCGGGAATGTCGCTGAACAGCAGGAACCCACCGTCCTGATCGACCCAGGCGGGCCCCTCGGTAAAGCCGAACCCTTCCGCCAGGTGCTCGATCACCGCGTCTGGCGGGACGAGCCTATCGAACGACGGATCGAGACGCTCGATCGCGCCGGCGCTCGGCTCCGGCTCCGGCTCGGGGGCCGGCTCCGGCTCCGGAGCGGCAACGCATCCCACCATCAAGAAAACTGCAAGCAACGCCCAACTGCGCATGACGTCTCGCCTCCTGCGGAACCCTCGTTTTCGTGCCTCTCCACAGCGTAGCACGCGCGACGGGCTGCGGAACCGGTTTCCAGCCTGCGCGGACTCCGCTGTTCCTCCACAACCATCTCCTCTCCGTCACTGACAGGTCCTGACAGCGGCAACTGGCAGTCTTCTCTCATCCGGCGCGGTGCCCAATTCCGGTCACCGAGAGGATCAGGAGGCTTGTCATGCTCAGACGGATTGTGATGCTCGGACTCGTCGGCGTGCTGGTGTTGCCCGGGTTGGCCGCAGCGCAGTCGCAACGGTCGATGATGCGCACGTTGGGCGGGGTCGGTCTGATGGCAGGCGGCGTTGCCATCGCGTTCTGGGAACAGGATTGTCGAGTCGCTGGCTCCCTGAGCGAAGACCCCGCCGTGTCCATAGAATTCGCCAACGCCGTCGGTAGCGTTGGCGTCCTGTTCGATGATGCGCGCAACCCCGTTTCCTCGAAGATGAGCGGTCGATGCAATCTGGACTGGACGGTGAACACCTACGTGGGATTGGAACTCTTTGGGCGACTCGTCAACCTGGAGAGCACCGGTGCCAAGCAGGCCGGTGCCCTGCGCGACGAGTTTCCCAAAGTGGACGATACCAGAGGGTCCGCCAGGGCGGAGGCCTACTGGCCCGCTGGCCGACTGTACGCCGGAATCGGCTTGGCCGCGGTTGGAGCGCTCCTCGCCACCGTATGGGCCGACGTGCCGGACGTCTCAGTCAGCCTGGAGCCGGGCGGCGCTCGGCTCTCCAAGACCTTCGGATTCTGACGCGCTCGCCCGATAAGTGAAGCATGGACCGCCCGATCCGCCTGATGGAGATGCTTCAGCTTCTCGGTGGACGACGCTCCTGGCGTCCCGCGGAGCTAGCCGAGCGCTTCGGAATGTCCGAGCGCAACATCTACCGCGACCTGCAGGCTCTGACCCGGCTGTATGGCATCCCCGTCACGAACGACGAGCATGGCTACCGCCTGCTTGAGGGTGCGACGCTTCGCAGTCTTCCCTTGACGGCCACCGAGCGCGCGATGCTCACGCTCCTGCTGCGGCATCCGGCGCTCGGGGCCCTCTCGGACCTGACTGCGGGGCTGGCCAGGAAGCTCGATGTCGCAACGCGGCAGTTGGAGGAGACACCCCAGGCGCTCACGCTGGCAGGCCCCGAGCGATCCGGCAGGATTGGGGAGGGAATCCTCCCATTGCTGGAGCAGGCGACTCGCGAACGGACGCCGGTGTCGCTGCTCTATCGCTCCCTGTGGAGCCGGCGGCAAACGTGGCGCGGCCTGGATCCGTACGCCGTGTTCCATCGGGAAAACGCCTGGTACCTGGTCGGACACTGCCACCTGCGCGACGAACCTCGCACGTTCCGTCTCGATCGCATCGTGGAGGCCAAGCGGCTCGACGGCGCCTTCGATCGACCGCCGTTCGACCTCGATGCGTTCCTCCAGCAGACCTGGAGCGTGTATCGCGGCCGAACCCTTCACGAAGTGGTCATCCACTTCGATGCGTCATTGGCGCCGCTCGTCCAACAAGGGGTGCACCATCCCGGCGAGCGCATCAGGAAGCTCAAGAACGGACGGCTGCAGTACCGCGTCACGATCTCGCACCTGGACGAGATCGCCCGCTGGATAGTGGGATTCGCCGGAACCGCTCGTGCTGTCGGACCGCCGGCCCTCGTCGCGCGGGTCACCGAGATCGCCGCCGGCGCCTACGAACGGCACGACGATGGCGGTCGGCAGGCATCCGGCCAGCCGCGTTCGCAGCGCGACCTTCCCGGAATGCCGCCCACCACTGACGACCCCGCCACCCGCCAACCCGACTTGCTCTGAACGCTTGCCGGTCAAGCCGGCGCGAGGTCGCGTCAGGCACCGACCTCATCACCGTTGGGGAAGCCGACTCTCAATAGGAGTACAGAGTCGCCAGATGTCGTCGGCCTTGCGGCCGCCGGGCGGATATCCTCCGCACGTGACCGGCGCGCTGGAAGGCACCGCTCTTGGCCCCCGGGCAGCCCGGCCCGTGCTGCTCTGGTTCCGCCGCGACCTGCGGCTGGCCGACAATCCCGCGTTGAACTGGGCGGCGCGGACGGGCCGACCGGTGATCCCCGTGTTCGTGCTCGACGACGGTCAGCCCGGCATCCGCCCACTGGGCGGCGCATCCCGCTGGTGGCTGCACGGGAGCCTGGACGCGTTGCGGACCGCGTTGGAAGCACTGGGCAGCCGCCTCATCCTGCGCCGGGGCGCGGCCGACGCGGTCCTGGCGCAACTGGCGCGCGAGACCGGCGCCACGGACATCGTCTGGAACCGGCTCCACGATCCCAACGCAGTCCTGCGCGACAAGAGAGTCAGGGCCCGTTTCGCCGAGAGCGGCGTGGCGGTGCGATCCTTCAGTGCCGGCCTCCTCTTCGAGCCCTGGACCATCCGCACGGGACAAGGCAATCCCTACCGGGTGTTCACGCCCTTCTGGCGACGCTGTCTCCAGGAGGGGTTCGACGGTCCCGGCGAGGAACCGCCGGCCCTGGCCGCCCCCGCGGTCTGGCCGAATGGGGACGAACTCGACGACTGGGGCCTGCGGTGCAGCACGCCCGACTGGGCGGCGGGTCTGCGCGCGGCGTGGCGGCCCGGAGAAGCAGGCGCACGCATGCGGCTCGATGCCTTTCTCACGGAGGGCATCGAGGGCTACCACGAAGACCGCGACCTGCCCGGCGCGCAGGGCACCAGCCGGCTGTCGCCGCATCTGCACTTCGGCGAGATCGGCCCCCGGCAGGTGGCGGGCGCCTTGAAGCCGCTCCCGCAGGGACCGGGCAAGGACGCCTTTCTCCGGGAGCTCGGCTGGCGGGAGTTCAGCCACCACCTGTTGCACCACAATCCGGGAATGGCCACCACCAACCTGCGAAGCGAGTTCGACCGCATGCCCTGGCGCGAGGACGCCGCCGCGCTGCGGTGCTGGCAACGCGGCCGGACCGGCTACCCGCTCGTCGACGCCGGCATGCGCGAGCTGTGGGCGACCGGTTGGATGCACAACCGGGTGCGCATGGTCGCCGCCTCGTTCCTGACCAGGCATCTGCTGCTCGACTGGCGCCTGGGCGAGGACTGGTTCTGGGATACGCTGGTCGACGCCGACTGGGCCAACAACAGCGTCGGCTGGCAATGGGTGGCCGGCTGCGGCGCCGATGCGGCGCCGTATTTCCGCATCTTCAACCCTGTCGCGCAGTCACGCCACTACGATCCGGCGGGAGGCTATCTGCGGGCATGGCTGCCGGAACTGGCGCGATTGCCGGACGATCTGCTCCACGCGCCCTGGGAGTCTTCGCCCGCAGCCCTGGAGGCGGCCGGCGTGCGGCTTGGAACGGACTATCCGCACCCCCTGGTGGACCACGCCGCCGCCCGCCGGCGGGCCCTCCACGCCTACCGCCGGCACGTCGCCGCCGACGAGCGCTGAGACCGCGTGCGACCGACATTCGTCCGGCGCCCGGCTGTTTCCACGGGCGCAAACAGCCGATATGATGCTCAGATGGTGTAGAGTTGCACTCGTTCTCGAGGCGGCCGCTCTATCGGACGATGCGCCGTCGCCGGAGGGATACGACGCATGAGGATGTTCACCATCACATACGACAGCGGCGGCCGAATTGCCACGGCGACCGTTCAGGGTACCGAGGTCACGACCACGGACGAGAGTCTCTGCATCTGCGAAGACGGCACGCCTCTGGCGACCTTCCCGAAGCAGAGTGTCCTGCACGTCACCAGCAACGGCCCCGGCGACAACCGGCCGGCGCCCGCGGTGGACGACCTTGGCATGCCCCTCCGGAGCCTCCACAACGCGCGCGCCGAAGGCCGGGAGGACTACTGGAGGCGCCTGCGGAACGCGCTCGACCCGACGCCGCCGAACGGGAGCGCCGGTCGCGTCGCCCGTCGCAGGCCGACCGCCGGCGGGAACCGGCGCGGGTACGTCGGCGGCGTGCCCGCCGCCGGTCCGGGCGATGCCGTACCGTCGAGCGGCGCCCGCGCCAGGTAGCCCCACCACCCTCCCTGCAGGACGATCCCGGCCGGAGCTGCCCGGTCGTCATCGCGGGCTTTCATTCCCTCCTGATACCATCGCTTCGAATACCGCGCCGGTTCGGAGGTGAAGTGGCATGCACAGATTCCTGACGGTCACGCTACTGCTCGTGCTGGCGACGTCGCTCACCGCCTGGAGACCGCCGGCGAGCAACGCGCAGGCCGCCGGCGAAGGCCGCGCGGCCGCTGAAGTCGCCGTTGCGACGTCCGGCGGTCTGGCCGCGGCCTACGATGCGCTCGCCCCACGGTTCGAGGCCCGGACGGGCCTGCGGCTGGTCACTGCCTACGGAGCCTCCGGCGGCGGCGCTCCCGATTCGATCCCCGTGAGACTGGAGCGCGGAGAACGCTTCGACCTTCTGATCATGTCGCAGGCCGGCCTGAACGCGCTTTCCGCGCAGGGTCTGATCCGATCGGGTACACGGGTGGATCTGGCCAGCTCGTCGATCGGCATGGCGGTGCTCGAAGGCGCGCCGCTGCCGGACATCAGCACGCCGGAGGCGTTCGTGGCGACGCTGCTGGCGGCCGACTCCATCGGCTACTCGGCGAGCGTGAGCGGGACGTACGTCTCCACGGAGCTGTTTCCCCGACTGGGGCTGGCCGAGCAGCTCGCGCCGAAGAGCCGGCGCATCGTCAGCGAACGCGTAGCGGCGGTCGTGGCGCGCGGCGAGGTCGAGATCGGCTTTCAGCAGGTCAGCGAGATCCTCTCCATCGAGGGCGCCGCGTACGCCGGCCCCATTCCGGACGAGTATCAGAGAGTGACGACCTTCTCGGCGGGAATTCCGACGGACGCCGACAATCCCGCCGGCGCGCAGAGTCTCATCGACTTCCTGGCGTCGCAAGAGGCGGCGCCGACCATCGCCGAGACGGGCCTCGAGCCGCTGGCGGGCGTGGACTGAGGGGACATGGTGCCCGGCGGAACAGGGCCACTGCCAGGTCGGTGACGTGGCGATTACGTCGCGGGATCTGGAACGCCGACCAGTCACCGCAGGCTCTCGACAGTTTCAATGTTCGACCGCACCCGGGATGCAACGGTTCGAAACGCCGCCTTCACCTGGCTGAGGGCGCAAGTCGACAGTCACGGCGACGTCCTGCCACGAGCACTGCTGGCCGAGGGGTTCACGTTGCACGGCGTCCGGGTACCTCTCGTCAGTCCGCAGGGCATCTTCAAGCCGCGGGTCCTGCACGACGCGCCGCTCTCCATCACGACCACGCCCGATGGGCCGTACGACGACGCCTTCGGTCCGAACGAACTGTTGCGCTATCGATACCGCGGCACTGATCCCGACCATCCCGACAACCGGCGTGTGCGCTTCGCGATGCAGGAGCGGCTGCCGCTGGTCTATCTCCACGGCCTGATGCCGGGCAGGTACGTCGCCGCCTGGCCGGTATTCGTCGTCGGCGACGATCGCCGCGGGCTGACGTTCACCATTGCGGCCGACGATACGCGTCACGTCTGGCCGTCCGCGCGCGGTCAGGCGGCACGCGACGACATGGAAAGCGCACGGCGGCGCTACACGACCGCGGCAGTTCGGCAACGGCTACACCAACGCGCGTTTCGAGAGCGCGTCCTCGCCGCCTACCGTCAGCAGTGTGCATTCTGCCGGTTCCGGCACGCGGAACTGCTGGACGCCGCTCATATCGTCCCCGACAGCGATGAGGGGGAACCCGTCGTAGCGAACGGCCTGGCGCTCTGCAAGCTCCATCACGCCGCCTTCGATCGGCACTTTCTCGGCGTCCGCCCCGACTACATTGTGCAGGTGCGTGCCGATTTGCTGGACGAGACGGACGGCCCCACGCTGGTCCATGGAATCCAGGAACTGCATGGAATGCGCATCACCGTACCCAGAAAGCCAACTCAACGACCGGACCAGCACGCTCTGGAGATCCGCTACAACGCCTTCCGGCACGCATGATCCGCCGTACGCTTCAGCCGCCGACCACCCAACGGGTCTGCCATACTCAGGCCTCAGTACCGATGGCTGATCTTCGATGCGTCCTGCTGCAGATCCGGGGCGGGATAGAGCGAAGCGCCGACTCCGCCACCTTTCCAACAAACAGAAAACCGGTTCTCTGAGAATCGCCTGCGAGGTTGCCGGTGTTCCGTTCGGTGACCGAGCAGGACTTGAGATCATCCTCCCGAACGCCTGACCCGCCCGTCGCCCGCGAGTCACGCCGGAAAGAGCCGCTTCACGGCGCACCGGAATCCCGGCAGCACATCGTCGCCAATCAACTCGCCATCCTCCTCGACCACCTGTACGTCGTGCGATGACCGATGCACGTGCACACGCCTCGTGGCGGGCTCGACTATCCAGACAAGACGCGTTCCCGCCGCGAAGTACTCGGCGATCTTGAGGTGCACGTCGGAGAAACGATCGTTGGGCGACGGGACTTCGACGGCGAGATCGGGCGCGAAGGGCCAAAACGACTTGGGGATACCGTCCTTCGGGACGCGTTCGCGCGAGACGAAGGCGGCATCCGGCGCGCGGACGACGTCCGGCGTGCGTCGCAGAATGAACCCCGTCTCGGCGCCGCAACAGACACCACCGTGGGTTTCGACATACTCCCGGAGCACCTGGCTGACGCACGCCGTCACCGCGCCGTGCTCGCCGCCCGAGGGAGTCATGCGGACCAGGTCCCCGTCGACCAGCTCGTAACAGTAGCCATCGTCCTGCAGTTCGAACAGCTCCTCGGCGGTCATGAGCGAGCGCTGCGCTGGAATCGCCATGCCCTCACGTATACCACGCCCGTAGACTGCGGCACGTCGCCGCCCGCGACCCCGACGTCGTTGCGCACCGGCTCCGGCGTGTGGCGCGATCAACTCGCCGGCACCGCCTCCATCAGCAGCGCCAGGGCGCGCCGGAGAGCCTGCCCGCCGAACCCCGAGCCGCGGTAGTGGCCCTGCCGGACGACGACCAGATCGTGCGACGGCACGATCAGCGTCGTCTGGCCGCCGGCGCCGGACATGTAGTAGGCCTCGCGCGGGACCGGGAACGTGCCGGTGCCGTTGATCCAGAAGAAGCCGCCGTAGATGGGCCGGCCGTCGGCCTCCCAGGCCGGCGCGACGGTGCTGACGAAGTCGGCGAAGCCCTCCGGCAGGATGCGCTCACCGTTCCAGACGCCGTCCTGCAGGTACAGGTTGCCGAGCCGCGCCCAGTCGCGGGCGGGGGCGAGCTCGTAGCCCTGCAGCAGGTAGTTGCCGTAGGGGTCGGTCTCGAGCACGAATCCGCGGATGCCGATCTTGTCGAAGAGATCGCGCTGCGGGAACGACAGATACTCGTCGCCGCGTCCCTCGACGCCGAGCCGCACCAGGTAGTTGGTCAGCACCGGGTCGGAGTTGCGGTAGCGGCCGATGGTGTTCGGCGGCCACTGCTGCGGCCGGGTCGCCGCCCATTCGAAGGAGTTCACCGACCCGGTGTAGACGTAGAGGTGGTCGGGGTAGCCGAGTGACGGATCGAGATCCGGATCGGCGACGCCCCGGAACCGGACGCCGCTCGACATGCGCAGGATGTCCGCGATGCGAATCTCCTGGCGTGGGTCGCCGGGCGTCTGCCACTCGGGAACCGGCGCGGGCTGGTAGAGCTCGTAGACGCCCTGCTGAATCAGCACGCCCATCAGGGTCGCGGTCAGGCTCTTGCCCATCGACCAGCTCTCGAGCGGCGTGTGCATGGTGATGCCCGGACCGTAGCGCTCGCCGATGATGCGTCCCTTGTGGGTCACGACGAACGCGGCGGTCAGCCCCTCGGGCGGATCGAAGGCGGCGTCGACCGCCTGCTGCACCTTGTCCGCGTCGATGTCGGCCGGCAGCGGCGTATCGGGCAGCACGTCACCCATCGGCCACGGCGTGGTCGCCGGATCCGGCAGGGTGCTCCGGATGTCGATGGGATCGAAGAAGACATCGTCCTCGCCGACGGGCAGGGTCACGCACCCGTGGTCGCCGTTCAGCTTGGCGGTGCGGACCACGCCGTTCGGCAGGGTCAGGTGGATGCGCCGCTCGTCGTTGTCGACGTCGCGGTTCGTGACGTGGCGCCGGTGCTCGTAGGGCCCGCTGAAGAATCCGACGCTCTCGGCCGCGAAATCCGGGTCGAGCCCGGTCACGAACACCGCCGAGCAGAGCGTCTTGGCGAAGCCGGAGATGTGGTGCGACAGCGGATCGCCGGGTGGGGCGACGTACTCGGTGTCGAGCTCGGCTTCGGCGGCGCGCGCGAGCATCGCGGTGCGCTGGTCCTCCTGCTCGCCGCCGGCCTGCGCCGGGGCGGCGGAAAGGGCGCTCCACGCCACGACGAGACCGACCAGGGTCGCGGCGCCGGCGGACGGCCGCGGCTGGATCCACCGCACGGTCGCTCGATGCTTCGTCTCCATCCTGCCCTCCCCGTTCTGCAGCCCGGAAATCCGCGCCCCGGAAGTGGCGGAGACTCCCAGACCCAATTGGATGCAAGTCCACAGCCGCAGGCGACAATCGCCCAAGCTGATCGAGGAAGCGTAGTATCCGGGCGTCGAGGGAGCAAGGGACAGGGTGGGCCCATCGGGCCAAGCGTCCGCGGAACCCGCCATGCGTCCCGACGACGAACCCGAGCCGCCCTCGATGCGCTCGCGCCCTCTCGTGCAGCAGGACCCGGCGCCGGGTCGGCGCTCGGCGCGGCGGCCGCGGTGCTACAATGCGAGCCGTTCAACAGGCTTTTCCCGAGGAGTTGCCATGTCGCCAGCATGCCGTGTTTCCCGGACGTTCGCCGTCGTCCTCGCACTCACGCTCGGCCTGTCCGCCGTTGCCGGGGCGCAGGTGCTGGATGGTCCCGACCCCGCCCAGATGGAGGATGCGCCGGATCTGGGGTACCGGCCCGTGCCGCACGGCCTGCAGA